>NZ_JAOBZT010000006.1:0-108885 GCF_029839005.1 Stenotrophomonas sp. GD03958
GGCGGAAGAACGCACGCGTCGCCGCAGTCGCATTGGCCGCCGTCACTGCAACGTCCTCGCCACGGTCACGCGCCAGTTCTTCCACGATGTGCGAGAGGAACATCGGTTCGTTGCGGCGGTCCTTCGGCATCGGCTTCAGCGTGCGTGGCAACAGGTAGGGCGCATCGGTCTCGATCATCAGGCGGTTGGCCGGGATGTTCTTCACCAGTTCGCGCAGGTGCGCGCCACGGCGCTCGTCGCACAGCCAGCCGGTGATGCCGATGTACCAGTCCTGGTCCAGGTAATCGAACAGCTCATCGCGTTCGCCGGTGAAGCAATGCACCACCGCCGGGCCGATGCGGCCTTCGAAGTTCTTCATCTGTGCCATGAAATCGGCGTGTGCATCGCGCTGGTGCAGGAACAGGGGCTTGCCGTTGTCTGCCGCCAGCTGCAGCTGGCGCTCGAAGGCACGGTGCTGGGCCGGGCGCGGCGAGAAGTCACGGAAGTAGTCCAGCCCGCACTCGCCCACCGCCACCACTTCGGGGTGGGCATGCAGCGCGCGCATCTCGGCATCACATTCCTCGGTGTACTCCACCGCATGATGCGGGTGCACGCCGGCGGTCGCATACAGGAAGCCCGGGTGCTGCTGCGCCAGCTGCACGGCCAGCGGCGAGTGCTCGCGGCTGGCACCGGTGATGACCATCTGCACCACGCCGGCCTGCCGTGCGCGGTCCAGCACGGCATCGCGGTCGCGGTCGAAGGAGTCGTGGGTCAGGTTGGCGCCGATATCGATCAGGTGCATGGTCATCGCGGGGGAAAAGTGCCCGCGCATTGTACCTGCGGCCTCCATGGCCCCTTATCCTTTGCCCATGAATGCCCCGCTCTTCCCGATTTCCCCGCTGCTGCCGCAGATCCAGCAGCACCTGGCCGTGCAGCCACGGCTGGTGCTGGAAGCCCCGCCCGGCGCCGGCAAGACCACCCAGGTACCACTGGCCCTGCTCGAAGCGCCATGGCTGCAAGGCCGGAAAATCATCCTGCTGGAGCCGCGCCGGGTCGCCGCACGCAGCGCCGCGCTGTTCATGGCACGGCAGCTGGGCGAAGAGGTCGGCGGCACGGTCGGCTACCGCATCCGCTTCGAGAACAAGGTCTCGGCACGCACCCGCATTGAAGTCGTCACCGAAGGCATCCTGACCCGCATGCTGCAGGACGACCCGATGCTGGAAGAGGTCGGTGCGATCCTGTTCGACGAATTCCACGAGCGCCATCTCAGCGGTGACCTCGGCCTGGCGCTGGCGCTGGACGTGCAGGCGCAGCTGCGCGATGACCTGCGTCTGGTAGTGATGTCGGCCACGCTGGATGGCGAGCGCCTGGCACGCTTCCTCGATGCGCCGCGGCTGAGCAGCGAGGGCCGCAGCTACCCGGTGGCGATCAGCCATTTCCCGGCGCGCCGCGATGAGACGCTGGAACTGCAGGTGCGCCGCGCGGTGCAGCAGGCCCTGGCCGAGCATCCGGGTGACCTGCTGGTGTTCCTGCCCGGCCAGCGCGAAATCGCACGCGTGCAAGCGGGCCTGCAGGAATCGCTGGATGCCGGCGTGGAGGTGCTGGCCCTGCACGGTGAACTGCCGGTGGAACAGCAGGCGCGCGTACTGCAGGCGGCCAGCGATGGGCGCCGCCGCGTGGTGCTGGCCACCAACGTCGCCGAGTCGTCGGTGACGCTGCCCGGCGTGCGCGTGGTGATCGACAGCGGCCAGGCGCGCGAGCCGCGCTACGACCCCAACAGCGGCTTCACCCGGCTGGACGTGGTGGCCATCGCACAGGCCTCGGCGGACCAGCGCGCCGGCCGTGCCGGCCGCGTGGCCGAAGGCGTGGCCTGGCGGTTGTGGCCGCAGTCGCAGCGGCTGGAGCCGCAACGCCGCGCCGAGATCGACCAGGTGGAACTGGCCGGACTGGCGCTGGAACTGGCCGCCTGGGGCAGCAGTGACCTGCGCTTCCTCGATCCGCCACCTGCCGGCCCGATGGGCGCGGCGCGCGAACTGCTGCAGCGGCTGGGCGCGCTGTCCAGCAGTGGCGCGATCACCGCGCTCGGACGCAGCGTGCTGGCGCTGGGTACGCATCCAAGGATGGCCGCCATGCTGCTGGCAGCGCGCGATGCACGTGCGCAGGCCCTGGCCGCCGATCTGGCCGCCCTGCTGGAAGCGCGCGACCCGCTGCGCCAGGGCGGTGATGCCTTGGCCGCGCGCTGGCGTGCACTGGCGGCGTTCCGCAATGGCCGTGCACCGGGCGACGCCAACCGCAGCGGGCTGGCCGCGATCGATGCCGCCGCCAGGCAATGGCGGCGGCGCCTGCGCTGTGATGCCGCGCCGCCGGCCAGCATCGAGGCGCACGAACTGGGCGATCTACTTGCACACGCCTTTCCCGACCGGATCGGTTTCCAGCATCCCGGCGATCCGCTGCGCTACCTCCTGGCCAATGGCCGCAGCGCGCGCCTGCACGAGCTGAGCGACCTGCGCGGCGAGCCGTGGCTGGTGGCCAGCGAACTGCGCTTCGAAGCGCGCGATGCGTTGTTGCTGCGTGCCGCACCGGTAGATGAAAGTGCTCTGCGCCATGCGTGGCCGGAGCGCTTCGTCACCGAAGACGTGGTCCGCTGGGACAGCGAACGCCGCGCCCTGGTTGCGCTGCGCGAGACCCGTTTCGACCGCATAGTGCTGGACAGCCGCTCGGCCGGCCGGGTCGATCCGCAGCACGCCGCGCAGGCGCTGACCGATGCGGTGGCCGAGCTCGGCCTGCAGGCGCTGCCGTGGACCGAAGGCCTGCGCCAGTGGCAGGCACGGGTGGAATCGCTGCGGCGCTGGATGCCCGAGCTCGGCCTGCCCGACTGCAGCGAGGATGTCCTGCTGGCCACGCGCGCACAATGGCTGCAGCCCGCGTTCGCCGGCAAGACGCGACTGGATGCGCTGGACGAATCCAGCTTCGGCGAAGCGCTGAAATCGCCACTGGAGTGGTCACAACGGCAGCTGGTCGAGCGTCATGCGCCGACCCGCATCACCGTGCCGTCCGGACTGGAGCGGCCGATCACCTATGCGCTGGACAGCGAGAGCGGCGATCCGCTGCCGCCGGTGCTGGCGGTGAAGCTACAGGAACTGTTCGGTCTGGCCGATACGCCGCGCATCGCCGATGGCCGCGTGCCGCTGACCCTGCACCTGCTCTCCCCCGGCGGCCGCCCGCTGCAGGTCACCCAGGACCTGCGCAACTTCTGGGAAAGCACCTACGCCGAGGTGAGAAAGGAAATGAAGGGCCGTTACCCGCGTCATCCGTGGCCGGATGACCCGTGGACGGCCACGGCCACGCACCGGGCCAAGCCGCGCGGAACCTGATTGGTAGTGCCGGCCGCTGGCCGGCAGCCCCTTGGCACCAGGCGGAGAGCATTGCCGGCCAGCGGCCGGCACTACCGGGTGCGGAGCCTGCCTGATCCTGAATGGCTGCGGTAAAGTCACACCGCGTGCCACCCCGACTGACATCCCGTTTACGGGCAACACGCGACACTGGACTTCGACCCGAGGCAAAGGACCCCCGCATGAGCAAGCTGACCGTAATCACCGACCGCGCTCTGGAGCGCGCCCTGGACCTGGCCCACAGCGCCGGCGACGGCCTGAAGAGTGCCGGTGGCAGCCTGCGCCACCTTGGGCCGCAGGCCAGTGACTGGATCAAGACCGGCGCGGCGCTGGGCGCCGTCAAGACCGGTGGCAAGGTGGCCACCAAGTTCGCCCGGCGCAACCCGGCGGTGACCATTGCCGCCGCTGCGGTGGGTGTCGGCCTGCTCGGCTATGCGCTGTACCGCAAGCAGCAGAAGAAGAAGGCCGCCAACGGCCACGTGGTGAATGGCCAGGCGCAGCGCATCAATGCGCGTGACCGCCGCAACGACACCGTGGTGGACGAGCACAGCGATATCGGCAGCGACGCCTGAGTCTGCCGGGGTCGGCTTCCTTCCGCAGGAACTGAGCCCATCAGCCCGCTATGAGGGCCGGATACCGTAGGGTATCCGGCCCTTCCTGTTTCAGCCGATCTGCCGCCACTGCCCCGGCTGCAGGTCGTCCAGGCGGTAGGGTCCCATCGACACGCGGACCAGCCGCAGCGTCGGCAGGTTCACCGCCGCGGTCATCCGCCGCACCTGGCGGTTGCGGCCCTCGCGGATCGTGATCGCCAGCCAACTGTCGGGCACGGTCTTGCGGAAGCGCACCGGCGGATCGCGTGTCCACAGCGACGGCGCCGGATCGAGGCGCTCGATCTTCGCCGGCAAGGTCGGTCCGTCATTCAGCTCCACCCCATCGCGCAGCCGTTGCAGCTGCTCATCGCTGGGCGTGCCTTCGACCTGCACCCAGTAGGTCTTGTCGGCCTTGTGCCTGGGGTCGGTCAGCTTGTGCGCCAGCGTACCGTTATCCGTCAGCAGCAGCAGGCCTTCGCTGTCATGGTCCAGGCGACCGGCGGCATACACGCGCGGCGGCAGGCCGAACCCGGCCAGCGTCGGCCGCGGCGGTACGCTGCGGTCGGTGAACTGGCAGAGCACGTTGAAGGGCTTGTTGAAGGCGATCAGCATTGCGGGCACGGCAGGCGGCGGGTGCAGCATTGTCCCATGCCGCGCAACCTCGGCCGAGCGCGGCCCCGGTGCTGCCGGGCATCACGCCGGCCGAGGCTGCGGCGCGATCAACCGAAGACCTTCCACTCCAGCAGGAAAGAGCCCAGCACCAGTGCGATGCCGCACGCCGCGATGACATTGGCCCGGCGCCGCAGGCGAACCGGCGGCGGATTCATGGCACGCGCACGCTCCTCCAGCAGCGCACCGGCAAACAGCACGGCAAACCCCACCGTCGCCACCAGGTCGTAGGCATGGCCACCGTAGAACACGAAGTCAATCAGCCGCGCCAACACCAGCACTGCAACAGCGATATAGAACACCTTCTTCAACTGTCCACTCCATTGGCAGCAGGGCCGGGCCACGCCCGGCGGATACACGTTACGTCCATTGTGACGCCGCAGCGCTCACCGGGCGCAGCCCGGCGCCACCCGCTACGGCTTGATGAAGCGCAGGGTCATCCGGTCGCTTTCGCCAATCGCCTGGTACTTCGCATCATCGGCCTTGTCGTGCTGATTGGTCGGCGGCAGCGTCCACACGCCGTTCGGGTGGTCCTTGGTGTCACGCGGGTTGGCGTTGACCTCGCTGCGCGCGTCCAGTTTGAAGCCGGCGGCTTCGGCCATTGCGATCACCTGCTGCTGGCCGACATAGCCGGTGTCATCGTCATCGGCCACATCGGCCTTGGCGCGATGCTCGACCACGCCCAGCACGCCGCCCGGCTTGAGCACGTTGAAGAAGCCCTGGAACATGCCCTGCGCCTGGCCGGCCTTGCGCCAGTTGTGCACGTTGCGGAAGGTCAGCACCACATCGGCTGAATTGGCCGGGCCGAACACCGGCTTGGCCGGATCGTAGGCGACCACGGCAGTCTTGCCGAACTGTGCCGGCGCACCGGCGTACTTCTTCTCCAGGCTGTCGCGGCTGCGCTGCTGGTAGTCACGGCCGCGGCCTTCGGGCACCGCCATCGGATCGACCACCGCAGCAACGTAGTGGCCCTTGTCGTGCAACAGCGGCGCCAGGATCTCCGAGTACCAGCCGTTGCCGGGGGTGATCTCGATGACGGTCTTTTCCGGTGCCACCTTGAAGAACGACAGCGTCTGCGCCGGATGACGGAAGCCATCGCGCTTGACGTTGTTGGCATCACGGGTCGACGCCTTCACCGCCGCATCGATGGCCGGTGAGACCTGGATCTTCGCCGGCGCCACCGTGGACGGTGCGGCGAACGCGGGAACGGCGGCAAGCAGGGCCGAAGCAAGCAGCAGGCGGCAACCACGCAGGGACGAAGCAGGCATCATCGGAGCGACTCCAGCGGAAGATGCGGCGAGACTAGCAGCCGCGGCGTCCCAGGTGTTCACAAAACGTTAGCGGCGTGCGCGGCGCGGAACACTGTTTTGTGGTCACCGCCGCAGCACGGTCACACTACGCGTTTTATTCTGGAGCACTTCCCCCAAGGAGTCCGTGCCCATGACGGCAACCCGCGAACTGGGCCGTTCCGGCCTGCATGTACGTCCGCTCGCCTTCGGTGGCAACGTGTTCGGCTGGAGCGCCGATGAAAAGGCCAGCTTCGCCCTGCTCGATGCCTTCGTCGACGCCGGCTTCAACCTGGTCGACACCGCCGATGTGTACTCGGCCTGGGTGCCGGGCAACGCCGGCGGCGAATCGGAAACGCTGATCGGCAAGTGGTTCGCGCGCAGCGGCAAGCGCGACAAGGTGGTGCTGGCGACCAAGGTGGCCAAATGGGCCGAACGCCCCGGTCTGACCCCGGACAACATCAATGCGGCCGTCGAGGATTCGCTGCGCCGCCTGCAGACCGACGTGATCGATCTGTACCAGGCCCACGAGGATGACGAGTCGACGCCGCTGGAAGCGACCCTGGCCGCGTTCGGCCGGCTGATCGAAGCCGGCAAGGTGCGCGCCATCGGTGCGTCCAACTACAGCGCCACGCGCCTGGCCGATGCCCTGAAGGTGTCCACCGACTACAAGCTGCCGCGTTACGAAACCCTGCAGCCGGAGTACAACCTGTATGACCGCGCCGGCTACGAAAAGGAACTGGAACCGCTGGTGCAGCGCGAACAGATCGGCGTGATCGGCTACTACGCGCTGGCCAGCGGCTTCCTCAGCGGCAAGTACCGCACGCCGGCCGATGCGGCCAAGAGCCCGGCGCGTGGCGAGAACGTGGTGAAGCGCTATCTGAATCCGCGTGGCCTGCGCATCCTGCAGGCACTGGATGACGTGGCCAGCAAGCACAACGCCAGTGCCGCGCAGATCGCACTGGCATGGCAGATCGCACGGCCGTCGATCACCGCGCCGATCGTCAGCGCCACCAGCGTCGAACAGCTGCACGATCTGCTGGCAGCGGCCAACCTGTCGCTGAGCGTGCAGGACATCGCGCAACTTGACGCCGCCAGCGCGGAAGCCTGAGACCCGGTGGTGCCGGCCGCTGGCCGGCATGACACAGTCAGGTAGTGCCGGTCGCTGGCCGGCATCGCGCGGTAAAGAAGAAAATAATTGAACAAAATGGTTGCGCGCGAGTAAATCGTGGTTTATCGTGCGCACCTCGTTTCAACAACCACTGGAAACTTCCCTTGAACGCGCATTCCGTCGCCACCGCCAAACTGCTGCCATGCCTGCGCATGGACGTGCTGGCGCGCGCGTTCGGCAAGGAAGACCAGCTTACAACGGCCTGATATCCGCCCTGCGGAGATCGGCCACCCCGATCTCCGAGGCTTGACGACGCCCTCGGAACGCAAGTCCCGGGGGCGTTTTCGTTTGCGTCGGCGCAAGGACCCGCGATGCCAGAACTGCACCCCGCGCGGCAACCCGCCGCTCACTGACACAGGTTTCTCCCGCCCCGCCGAAGGATTTACTTCGCGCGATCGGCTGCGCCTGGACATTATCTGCATCGCATCAAAACATTATCGTTCGTCGATAATGTCGGTGGCCTGCACCCTCGATTCTCCAACGGTCCCGTTTCCACCACGGGCTGGTGCGCGCGGCGTTGCCGTGGCGTATGCCGGAGGTCGCGGACATGCCATCGCCTGGATCGCCTGCTGGAGGCAGGCGCCGGTTCGCCGGTACGCGGTTCGATTCCGCGCGGTCCCCAACTGGATAGCTCAGTAGGGTAGAGCAACGGATCCCGATTCCGTCTGTCGTGGGTTCGACTCCCACTCCAAACCACATGACCTGTCACGTCATGACTTGAAGCAACACCCGGGGCGCAAGCCCCAGCGGCCATCGTCGCCGTCCACCGCCATCGCCTTCGGGCGGGGCGTGGACGGCAACGGACCGCACGCCGGGCCCCGGCCCGCCGCCACTGCCAGCCACGTTCCGCACCGGTGCTGCCTGCCGGGAACGACGATGGCAGCTCTGCCGGCGCACCGAAGGCTCCGCGCGCGGACCGTCCGCCGATGGCCGCCCTCTTCCGCTGCCTGCACGTAATGTGCAGGCAGCCTCGCCACGACCGGATCGACCCGGGTCATGGCGATTCATCCGCAACGGGTCGAACCACCAGAGCCATACAAGGAGAGACTCCCATGTTCTGGACCATCAAGGTCGTGATCGGCGACGGCGAGCGCGGCCTGGTGTATCGCAACCGTCGTTTCCAGCAGATCCTGCTGCCGGGCGTGCACCGCCCCTCGCCGTTCGGCGGCCGGCCGCACGTGGACATCCACACTGCATCGAAGGGCGCGGCCTACACTGGCAGCGACCAGGACAGCCTGATCGAAGCGCTGGGCGCACAGCTGGACACGCACTTCGTGCTGGCCAATGTCGGCGCCAGCGAGGTCGGCTTGTTGCTGCGCAATGGCCGCATCGATGAAGTGCTGCCGCCGGGCAGCCGTCGCCTGTACTGGCGCGGTTCGGTCGACACCCAGGTGCGCGTGATGGCGCTGGGTGACGAGCCGCGCATTCCGGTGGACGTGCAGCAGCGCCTGGGCCAGCTGGGCGTGCTGCCGCGTGTGGCGGTGATCAGCACCGTGCCGAGCGAGTCGGTGGGCCTGCTGTTCATCGATGGCACGCTGCGGCAGACGCTGGACGCCGGCCTGCACGCGTTCTGGAACTTCAACGGCAACGTGTCGGTGGAGCGTGTGGAACTGCGTGCACGTTCGCTGGACGTGTCCGGCCAGGAACTGCTCAGCCGCGACAAAGTCACCCTGCGGGTGAACCTGGCCGCGACCGTGCAGGTGGTCGACCCGGTGCGTGCACACCGCACGCTCAGCAATGCCGATGAGTTCGTCTACCGGCAGCTGCAGTTCGGCCTGCGCCAGGCAATTGCCGCGCGCAGCCTGGACGAGCTGCTGGGCGACAAGGCGGCGCTGGACGGCGAGATCGCCTCACATGTGCAGGCGGCAATCGAGGGCCACGGCGTGCGGTTGCTCGGCGTCGGCATCAAGGACGTGATCCTGCCGGGCGAGATGAAGGAGATCCTCAACGGCGTGGTGCTGGCCGAGAAGCAGGCCCAGGCCAGCGTGATCCGTCGCCGCGAGGAGGCCAACGCCACGCGATCACAGCTCAACACCGCAAAGCTGATCGAGGACAACCCGGTGCTGATGCGCTTGAAGGAGCTGGAGGCACTGGAGAAGGTCACCGAGAAGATCGACACGCTCACCGTGTTCGGCGGCCTGGATGGCGTGCTGAAGCAGCTGGTGACGATCAGGTAGGGGGTAGCGGCGGCGCAGGGACGCGCCCCCGGCCCATCAAGGACATACACGAAGACATGGACACTCAACACAACTATCAATGGCTGCACGTCGAGGGCACCACGCCGATCAAGGGCTGGGTAAACGGTGTGCCGCTGGAAGCGCAGGCGCATGAGCAGCTGCGCAACATCGCCGCGATCCCGTTCGTCGGACCGTGGGTGGCCGTGATGCCGGACGTGCACCTGGGCAAGGGCGCGACCGTCGGCTCGGTGATCCCGACCCACGGTGCGATCATTCCGGCCGCGGTCGGCGTTGACATCGGCTGCGGCATGGCGGCGGTGCGCACCACGCTGCGCGCCAACGACCTGCCCGACGACCTGCGGCAGCTGCGCAACAGCATCGAGCGCAGCATTCCGGTCGGCAACGGGCGCGGCGGCGAGCATCACCGCATGCCCGACAGCATCCACACGCGGCTGGTGCAGTCCGGGCTGGCCACCGGCCTGGAGAAGATCAAGGACAGGCACCGCAGGATCCGCACCGATAAGCTGGACCGCCAGCTGGGTACGCTGGGTGGCGGCAACCACTTCATCGAACTGTGCCTGGACGAGACGGACACGGTGTGGGTGATGCTGCACAGCGGATCGCGCGGCACCGGCAACCTGATCGGCACCTACTTCATCGAGAAGGCGCGCGAGGAACTGGCCCGGCGCGTGCTCGGCTTCCACATGCCGGACAAGGACCTGGCGTTCTTCATGGAAGGCGAGCCGCTGTTCGATGACTACGTCGAAGCCGTGTCGTGGGCGCAGGACTACGCCCGGCAGAACCGCGAGGCGATGATGTCGCGCGTGCTGGCCGAGATGCGCCACCGGCTGCCGAAGTTCCAGCTGGCGGCAATGGCGGTGAACTGCCACCACAACTACGTGCAGAAGGAAACGCACCACGGGCAGGAGCTGCTGGTGACCCGGAAGGGGGCCGTCAGCGCCCGCGAGGGTGAGCTGGGCATCATTCCCGGCAGCATGGGCACGCGCAGCTACATCGTGCGTGGCAAGGGCAACGCGGACAGCTTCCACAGCTGCAGCCACGGTGCCGGCCGGGTGATGAGCCGTGGCGCCGCGCGCCAGCAGATCACGCTGGCCCAGCATCGCGAGGCCACCGCGCACGTGGAATGCCGCAAGGACAGCGGCGTGCTGGACGAGTCACCGGCCGCGTACAAGTCGATCGACGATGTGATGGCCGCGCAGCTGGACCTGGTCGACGTGGTGCACACCCTGCGCCAGGTGTTGTGCGTGAAGGGGTAACGGAGCGGTGCCGGCCAAGGCCGGCACCCACCGCACCCGATTGCAGTAGATCCACGCCATGCGTGGATGGAACAGCGCCGACCAAGGTCGGCCTCTACCTGTGCAACGTTCAGCCCGCGATGCTGTCTTCGGCCACCAGCGCGTGGTGCACGCCGATGCCCGCGCGCACGCCTTCGGCCATGGCCAGGGTGATGTTGCCGACCGTCGTCGCATCGCCTGCGGCATACACGTTCGGCACCGAGGTCTGCTTCATCGCATCGACCTCGATCAGCACGCCCAGCGGGCTCTCGACCAACGTGCAGCCCAGCTGCTGCACCAATGGCGTGGCCATCGCCTGGGTGGCCGGCACGAACAACGCACGCTGGGCGATTCGGCGGCCGTCGGCCAGCTCCACTTCCAGCCAGGTCGGCTGGTCGCCCTGCACGCCCAGCAAGGGTGACGTCTCGATCTGCACGCCGCGCTGCTGCATGGCGGCGCGTTCCTCATCCGTGATGTCCAGTCCCATGCTGAAGAACGTGACATTGCCCCAGTCGGCGAACAGCGGCGCCTTGCTGGCGGACATCGGATGACCGCCAAGCAGGCCAATGGCACCACCACCCACTTCATAGCCATGACAGTACGGGCAGTGCAGCACGGTGCTGCCCCAGCGCTCGGCGAGGCCCGGCAACGCCGGCAACTGGTCGGCGATGCCGCTGGCGAGCAGCAGCTTGCGCGCGGCCAGCACCTGGCCATCGGCGGTACGCACTTCCACGCCTTCGGCGCGGGCGGTGGCCTGCACGGCTTCGGCATGCACCCAACGCACCGTGGGGTAGTCCAGCAGCTGCTGGCGCGCCGTCTTCAGCAGCTCGGCGCCACTGATGCCATCCAGCCCGAGCACCCCGTGCGAATGACTGGCGAAACGGTTGCGCGGCGAACCGGCGTCGATGACGGTGACCGGGCGACGGGCACGGGCCAGGATCAGGCCGGCTGCAATGCCGGCATAGCTGCCGCCGACGATGAGCACATCAGGATTCATGGTGACCTTCCAGGGAACGGTGATGGGCGAGATGGCGGGCGAAGTCGGCGCCAAGCTGGTCCAGCGTGGTCGCCTGCAGCCGCGCTTCGAGCAGGCGCTGCGCTTCGCGCGCCCCTTCGAGCAAGGCGCTGTTGACCAGCTGCTGGATCGGGCAGCCACCGCCGGAGTCGCGTGCGCCGACCTGGACCAGCGGCGGTGCGCCCGCCGCCAGGTAGATGTCATGCAGGGTGATCGCCGCGGCGTCGCGTGCCAGCAGGCTGCCGCCGCCGTGGCCGCGGGTGCTGCGCACCAAGCCGGCCTTGTGCAGCTGCGCCAGCAGGCGACGGATCACCACCGGATGGGTCGGCAGGCAGGATGCCAGCTGCTCGGACGTGCGCGGGGCAGCATGGCCGACCAGGTGCGCCATCACATGCAGGGCGTCGGACAGTGGATTCGCTGATTTCATGTAACAACGATAGTTACATTTAAATTCTCTGTCGAGGGTATTCTTTCGTTCCATATGGACACATTTGTCCTATGAAACATCCCCTTCACATCACTAAACGAAACGGTAATGTGATGAACGTCGCACTTCAGACGCGTGGGGACAGGTCGATACCGCATTGCCCCTTCCCGAGAGTCCCTTCCATGAAAGCGTCTGTCCGTGCTCCGCGCCTGCAGTCCAAGCTGCTCGGCGCGGTTTCCGTTGGTCTGGCCGTGGTCCTGCTCTGCGCATTGGCGGGCCTGGCCTCCGCCTGGTTGAAGCTGTCCACCGAGGTTCCACCCGAAGTCGCGCACAGCCGCGACGCCGAACGCCTGCAGCGCGAGTTCCGCGGCCAGGTGCAGGAATGGAAGAACGTGCTGTTGCGCGGCCACGACGACGCGCTGCGCCAGCGCCATCTGGACGCCTTTGACAGCGAGGGCCGCCTGGTCGAGCAGCTGGCCAGGGGCCTCGTAGCCAGCCCGGACATACGCACGCGCGAACTGGCACAGTCCTTCATGGGCCTGCACACGCAGCTGCAGAAGGACTACCACGCCGCCCTGCAGGCGTTTGCGGAAGCCGGCTACGATCCCGCCGCCGGCGACAATCTGGTGCGTGGCAAGGACCGCCCGGTGGCGACCGCACTGGATGCGCTGAGCACGCATGCCACGCAGGTGGCCGAAGCAACCGTAGCGGCGCGGTCGCAGCAGGCGCGGCAGACCCTGCTGATGTGCGCGGCGCTGACCGTGCTGGCCGCCGTGTTGCTGCTGATGGGCCTGGCCTGGTGGCTGCGGCGCGCGGTGGTGCAGCCGGTGCTGGCGGTGGAAGCCGCTGCGCGTGCCGTGGCCGCTGGTGATCTGCAGCACGTGGTGCAGGTGCGCAGCCGCGACGAGATCGGTCGCCTCGCGCAGGCGATGCAGGCGGTGCAGTCCACGCTGCGCGGCGTACTGGACGCACAGGCGACGATGGCGCAGGCGCATGACGCCGGCACCATCAGCCATCGCATGGATGCCAGTGCGTTCCCGGGCGCGTTCGGCACCATGGTGGCCGACTGCAACACGCTGGTTGACGCGCACATCCAGGTGAAGATGCGCGCGATCTCGATCATGGGCCGCTATGCCGTCGGTGACCTCAGCCAGGACATGGAACGCCTGCCCGGCGAAAAGGCCGTGATCACCAACGCATTGGATACGGCCAAGGCCAATCTCGGCATGATCAACGGCGAGATCCGCCGCCTGGCCGAAGCCGCCGCCGCCGGTGACTTCAGCCAGCGCGGCGACAGCGCACGCTTCGAGCATGATTTCCACGCAATGGTCGACGGCTTGAACCGATTGATGCAGACCACTGAACTGAACCTAGGCGAGGTCTCCAGCATGCTGCGCGCGATTGCCGATGGCCGCCTCGGCGCGCGCATGCACGGTGATTTCCAGGGCGTGTTCGCGCGTATCGCCGGCGACGCCAACACCACCGCTACGCAGCTGGCAACCATCGTCACCGACATCAAGCACGCCTCCGGCAACATCCACACGGCGGCGGCGGAGATCGCCGCCGGCAACAACGATCTGTCGCGCCGTACCGAACAGCAGGCCGCCAACCTGGAAGAGACGGCGGCATCGATGGAGGAACTGACCTCCACCGTGCGCCAGAACGCCGAGCATGCGCGCCAGGCCAACCAGCTGGCGATCGGCGCGCACACCGTTGCCTCTCACGGCGGCAGCGTGGTCGGCCAGGTGGTGACGACGATGGGCGCGATCGAAACCTCGTCGCGGCAGATCGCCGAGATCATCAGTGTGATCGACGGCATCGCCTTCCAGACCAACATCCTGGCGCTGAACGCCGCGGTGGAAGCGGCACGCGCCGGCGAGCAGGGCCGCGGCTTCGCGGTGGTTGCCAGCGAAGTGCGCACCCTGGCACAGCGTTCGGCGGCAGCCGCGAAGGAGATCAAGGCGTTGATCGAAGCGTCGGTGGAACAGGTCGGCCACGGTGCACGGCGCGTGCGCGAGGCCGGTGACACCATGGCCGAGATCGTGGCGTCGGTGCAGCGCGTCACTCACATCATGGCCGAGATCTCCGCCGCCTCGCAGGAGCAGAGCGCGGGCATCGAACAGGTCAGCCAGACCGTGATCCAGATGGACGGCACCACCCAGCAGAATGCCGCGTTGGTGGAGGAAGCCAGCGCCGCCGCACGCAGCCTGGAACAGCAGGCGAACCGGTTGATCGACGCGGTGGATGTGTTCGACCTGTCGACCACCGCCGCAGCGAAGGACGCGCTGATGCGCGCGGCCTGATTGATCCGGTTGCCGGCCGGCGGCCGGCACTACCAGGCAGGTGGGGGATCGCCGAAGCCGGCGGTGGGCGAGGGGGCCTGAATCAGGGACAATAGCGTCCCCGCCGCCCCACGCCTGCTCCCAATGACCGATTCCGCCCCCCAGCATCCTGCCCGCATCCTTGATGGCCGCCGTATCGCCGAGGACCTGCTCGACAGCCTGAAGGTGCGCGTCGACGCCCGCGTGGCCGCCGGCGGCAGCCGCCCGGGCCTGGCCGTGGTGCTGGTCGGTGGCGACCCGGCCTCGACGGTGTACGTGCGCAACAAGCGCCGCGCCGCCGAGAAGGTCGGCATCGAAGCACATGATTACGACCTGCCGGCCGGTACCACCGAGGCCGAGCTGCTCGACCTGATCGACCAGCTCAACGCCGATCCGAAGATCAACGGCATCCTGATCCAGCTGCCGCTGCCGGGCATCCCCGACGCGCGCCGGCTGATCCAGCGCATCGATCCGCGCAAGGACGTGGACGGCTTCCACCCGGAAAACGTCGGCCACCTGGCCCTGCGTGAGTTCGGCCTGCGCCCGTGCACCCCGCGCGGCATCACCACGCTGCTGGGCCACACCGACCAGCCGGTACGCGGCCGCAATGCCACCATCGTGGGCGTGAGCAACCACGTCGGCCGCCCGATGGGCCTGGAGCTGCTGATCGCCGGCTGCACCGTGACCAGCTGCCACAAGTTCACCCCCAAGGACGTACTGGAACAGGCCGTGCGCAACGCCGACATCCTGGTGGTCGCGGTGGGCCGCCCGGGCATCGTGCCGGGCGAGTGGGTGAAGCCGGGCGCGGTGGTGATCGACGTCGGCATCAACCGGTTGGACGACGGCCGGCTGGTGGGCGACGTTGGGTTTGAGGCGGCCGCCCAGCGGGCGAGCTGGATCACCCCGGTGCCGGGTGGCGTGGGCCCGATGACCGTGGCCACGTTGATGCAGAACACGCTGGAAGCGGCGGAAGCGCTGAGCTGACCTGCGATTGGGGAGATCTACTGTTGGTGGGTGCCGACCGTTGGTCGGCACAATGCCGGGCAGGCCGATGACCCGCTCCTGGTAGGTGCCAACCTTGGTTGGCACACATCCATCAGGGCCATCGGCCCATCTGGGGTGCCGGGGCCGGACGGATCGTGCCAACCAAGGTTGGCACCCACCCAAGGCAAATGCCGGGTGGCTTGGATGCCCTGCATGATCCGCTCCTGGTAGGTGCCAACCTTGGTTGGCACACATCCATCGGAGCCATCGGCCCATCTGGGGTGCCGGTGCCGGACGGATCGTGCCAACCAAGGTTGGCACCTACCAAAGGCGGTTCCAGGCCGGCCCGAGTGATCCTCTTAAGGTGGGTGCCGACCGTTGGTCGGCGCAATGCTGGGGCACAGGTGTCTGAAGGGGAGTGCGGACCAACGGTCCGCACCCACCAAAGGCAGGCCGATGACTCGCTCCTGGTAGGTGCCAACCAAGGTCGGCACCCACCCAAGCCGCCCTGAACCAATCACCGCCGGCGCGACACTGCGTCGCATCTACCCCCTGCCACGCGGCACGAAAACAGGGTAAAATGTCGCGCTTCCCCACATCTCGGGTATGCCGATGCTGCGCATCCAGGCTGAAGCACTCACTTACGACGACGTCTCGCTCGTCCCCGCCCACTCGACCATCCTGCCCAAGGACGTCAACCTCGAAACGCGGTTGACCCGAGACCTGAAGCTGAAGCTTCCGATCCTGTCCGCCGCGATGGATACCGTCACCGAAGCCCGCCTGGCCATCGCCATGGCCCAGCTGGGTGGCATGGGCATCATCCACAAGAATCTCAGCCTGGAACAGCAGGCCGCGGAAGTGGCCAAGGTCAAGAAGTTCGAGGCCGGTGTCATCCGCGACCCGATCACCGTCGGCCCGGAAACCACCATCCGCGACGTGCTGGCCCTGACCCAGGCGCACAACATCTCCGGCGTGCCGGTGGTGGGCAGCGACGGCCAGCTGGCCGGCATCGTGACCCACCGCGACATGCGCTTCGAGACCGAGCTGGATGATCCGGTCCGCCACATCATGACCAAGAAGGATCGCCTGATCACGGTCAAGGAAGGCGCCGCGTCTGATGAAGTGCTGCAGCTGCTGCACCGCAACCGCATCGAAAAGGTGCTGGTGGTCAATGATTCGTTCGAACTGCGTGGCCTGATCACCGTCAAGGACATCCAGAAGAACACCGACTTCCCGAACGCTGCCAAGGATCTGTCGACCCGCCTGCTGGTCGGCGCTGCCGTCGGCGTGGGTGGCGATACCGATCGCCGCGTGGAAGCGCTCGTCGCCGCCGGCGTGGACGTGATCGTGGTCGATACCGCGCACGGTCACTCGCAGGGTGTGCTGGACCGCGTCAGCTGGGTCAAGAAGAACTTCCCGAACGTGCAGGTCATCGGTGGCAACATCTGCACCGGCGAAGCCGCACTGGCGCTGCTGGACAGCGGCGCGGACGCCGTGAAGGTCGGCATCGGCCCGGGCTCGATCTGCACCACCCGCGTCGTTGCCGGCGTCGGCGTGCCGCAGGTGACCGCCATCGACCTGGTGGCCGAAGCCCTGCAGGATCGCATCCCGCTGATCGCCGACGGTGGCATCCGCTACTCGGGCGACATCGGCAAGGCGCTGGCCGCCGGTGCCTCGACCATCATGGTCGGTGGCCTGCTGGCCGGTACCGAGGAATCGCCGGGCGAGACCGAGCTGTACCAGGGCCGTTCGTACAAGAGCTACCGCGGCATGGGTTCGCTGGCTGCCATGGAGAAGGGGTCGAAGGACCGCTACTTCCAGGACGCCGCCACCGCCGACAAGCTGGTGCCCGAAGGCATCGAAGGCCGCGTGCCGTACCGCGGCCCGGTGGGCGGCATCATCCACCAGCTGATGGGCGGCCTGCGCGCCACCATGGGCTACGTGGGGTGCGCCACCATCGACGAGATGCGCAGCAAGCCCAAGTTCGTGAAGATCAGCGGCGCCGGCCAGCGTGAGAGCCACGTCCACGACGTGACGATCACCAAAGAGCCGCCGAACTACCGCGCCTGATGCGCTTGCGAACTGCTCTTGCGATTACGGGCAGCCTGCTGATGGCAGGCTGTTCGTTGTCCGAACCGCCGCCGCGCTCCGGGTCTCCGGGCGCGGCGGTTTCGCAATTGCAGGACGTACAGGCGTGCCAGAACGCGTTTTCGCTGCCGAAGGGCTGGCAGGTGCAGCCCGCAGGCGAACAGCGCTGGCTGCTGAAAGGTACCGGCGAGCGCCCGCTGCAGGTCATCCTGCGGTGCGTTACCGATCTGGGTGACAGGCTTGAAGATCCTGTGGTCACCGCCGAGCTGGGGCCGCTGGAGCCGAAACGGATGAGCGTACAGTCCGCGTTCTGGGGCAACGCCGTGGATTCCGGCTACCCGATGCACGCCTTTCAACGGCGCATCGTGCCCGGCACCGAAGTGCAGGAAATCGGCGAACTGCCGCGCGCCGACCGGGCCAACCCCAACGCACCGCACAGCCTGCTGATGCTGCGCTGGGACGAGGAAGATCCCTCACATATTCAACAACGCGAGGCGTTCATCGCCACGCTGACGCAGAGCCTTGAAGCGCCGGGCGCTGCGAAAAACACCACTGGAACGGCACCATGACCAACATCCATAACGACAAGATCCTCATCCTCGATTTCGGCGCGCAGTACACGCAGCTGATCGCCCGCCGCATCCGCGAGCTGGGCGTCTACTGCGAAATCTGGGCGTGGGACCACAACCCGGCCGAGATTGCCGCGTTTGGCGCCAAGGGCATCATCCTGTCCGGTGGCCCGGAATCGACCACGCTGCCGGGCGCCCCGGCCGCGCCGCAGGAAGTGTTCGACAGCGGCCTGCCGATCTTCGGCATCTGCTACGGCATGCAGACCCTGGCCGCGCAGCTGGGCGGCGCGACCGAAGCAGCGGATCAGCGCGAATTCGGCCACGCCGAAGTGAACGTGATCAACCCCGATGCACTGTTCAAGGGCCTGAGCGACCACGGCGGCGAGCCGAAGCTGAATGTCTGGATGAGCCACGGCGACCACGTCTCCGTTGCACCGCCGGGCTTCACCATCACCGCCACCACCGACCGCATTCCGGTGGCCGCCATGGCCAACGAAGAAAAGCGCTGGTACGGCGTGCAGTTCCACCCGGAAGTGACCCACACCCTGCAGGGCCAGGCGCTGCTGCGCCGCTTCGTGGTGGACGTGTGCGGCTGCCAGACCCTGTGGACCGCCGCCAACATCATCGACGACCAGATCGCCCGCGTACGCGAACAGGTGGGCGATGACGAAGTGATCCTGGGCTTGTCCGGCGGCGTCGATTCGTCCGTGGTGGCCGCGCTGCTGCACAAGGCCATCGGCGAGAAACTGACCTGCGTGTTCGTGGATACCGGCCTGCTGCGCTGGCAGGAAGGCGACCAGGTGATGGCGATGTTCGCCGAGCACATGGGCGTAAAGGTTGTGCGCGTGAATGCCGCCGACCGTTACTTCGCAGCACTGGAAGGCGTGAGCGACCCGGAAGCCAAGCGCAAGATCATCGGCAACCTGTTCGTCGAGATCTTCGACGAAGAGTCCAGCAAGCTGAAGAACGCCAAGTGGCTGGCGCAGGGCACCATCTACCCGGACGTGATCGAGTCGGCTGGCAGCAAGACCGGCAAGGCGCATGTGATCAAGAGCCACCACAACGTGGGCGGCCTGCCGGAGCACATGAAGCTGGGCCTGGTGGAGCCGCTGCGCGAGCTGTTCAAGGACGAAGTGCGCCGCCTGGGCGTCGAGCTGGGCCTGCCGCGCACCATGGTCTACCGCCATCCGTTCCCGGGCCCGGGCCTGGGCGTGCGCATTCTGGGTGAAGTGAAGCGCGAATACGCCGAGCTGCTGGCCAAGGCCGATGCCATCTTCATTGATGAGCTGCGCAAGGCGGACCTGTACGACAAGACCAGCCAGGCATTCGCCGTGTTCCTGCCGGTGAAGTCGGTGGGCGTGGTGGGTGATGCGCGGGCTTATGAGTGGGTGATTGCGCTGCGGGCTGTCGAGACCATCGACTTCATGACCGCGCATTGGGCCCATCTGCCGTATGAGTTCCTGGGTACGGTGAGCAACCGGATCATCAATGAGTTGCGGGGGGTGTCGCGGGTTGTCTATGACATCTCGGGGAAGCCGCCGGCGACTATTGAGTGGGAATGAGTTGAACGAACGAGGGCGCCGAGAGGCGCCCTTGTTGTATGGACTACATGCTAATTTCTACGTATGAAAGTCCGCACCCCGTTGCTGCCTAGAGCGATTCGGTGAACGTCACTCAGTGCTACACCACGTCAACTGTGGTCAGCTAGGCAGGATATCCTATGTTGGAATCAAGCGCTAAGTGTCTCAATCAGGAAGGTTCGGCCAGGTCTTCATCAATGGTTTTTGATTTCTATCCAACGCCAGCTACGATTGCGAGAAGAGTGGCAGCAGCCTCGAGTATTTCCTTGCCGAAGCTGGTTGCGGATTTCTCGGCCGGAGACGGCAGTCTCTTGCGCGCAGCAAGTGATAGGTGGCCATCTGCAGTAATTATTGCAACTGACATACAGAGCAAGCTTGTACGTCAGATTAAAGCTGCGAACCCTACTTGGATAGCTGGAACATGTGATTTTTTGCTGGAGCGATCGGTAAGGTCCTGTAAGTCGTTGGCTGGACGCGAAGGGGCGGTTGATCTGGTTCTCCTGAATCCGCCCTTTTCCATGAGAGGGCAGGCTGTCGCCGGGAACAGTAGACCTGTGCCAAGCATTGCGTTGCGGTTTCTACTTCGCGCTACTGCATACGCGTCACCGCACGCCGAGATCTGTGCCATTCTCCCTATCTCTTCCTTGTATGGGGAGAAAGATCGTAGTGCAAGACTACGCCTTGAGCGTGATTGGTCCATCCATCTAGTAGAAAAGCTTCCGCGAGGCTCGTTTCCGGGTTGCTTTGCCGAGGCGGCTATCGTGCGGCTTTCACGAAAGTTGTTAGAGGGTGAAGAAAGAAGGGCAGAGGCGCCGACACTCTTTAGTCACGCTACCATCACTCGCGGGCGTGTTCATGTCCACACTGCAAAGCCTAAGCGTGGAGGGCCCCGGGTCGAATTCATACACAGCACGAATCTTACAAATTCCAGAGTGGGCAGGTCCGGCCTGCATGTTGATCCAGTTCAGGTCATCACAGGCCCCGCGATACTAATCCACCGCGTCGGGAGGCCATCGAAGTCGAAGGTATGCATGTTGGAGGCGGGGCGACGGGTTCAGCTTTCTGATTGTGTAATTGCCATCCAAGCCCAAGATCGCGAAGAGATCGAATCGATCTTTGAGGCTCTCATGGAGCATTACGCGGCTCTGAAATCCGCATACATCGGCACGGGCGCACCATTTATTACAGTGTCTAGATTAAATAATCTGCTTTCGACATTGCTTAAATAGGATAACTAATAGTGGAATGGATTCTGGAAGAGCCGGAACTGTCGTTGCGCAAGGCGGAATTCTTCAGCCTCATAAATCTGTGGCCCAATACCGCAGACTTGGATGTGAGTGGATGGCTTTCTAACTTTAATGAAGATGAGCGAATTCTAGCTGGGCATCTTCTTAGTGGTTTCGTGTACTTGAATAGATCCGTTGTTACCGCCCTATTTATATCTGCATTTCATCAGCTAAGTACTAGTCCATACTTAACCGGGCCGACGGACTCTAGACGAGAGAATTGGGAGTGGTTCAGGCAGAATGTAGTGGTAACTCATGTGGAGGGTGAGACTCCGAGTACTACTGATAGCGGACATATATTCGCTCGGCTGGCAAGAACGGCGCTAGGAATACCGGAAGCTAACATAGTTGCGCCGGAGCGCGCTCTGCGTATTCTCTCGTCCGGATCTGGCCGACCGATTGTCTTTGTCGACGATTTTCTGGGAAGTGGAAACCAGTTCTCGGCTACTTGGGAGAGGTTCTATTCAATCTCTTCCGCTCATGAGTCAAACTTTAAGAGGGAGGTTTCCCATCATTCCACTTCCATTTACTTTATACCGTTGATTGCTACAAAGTCGGGGGTCGACTGCGTCGCGGAGGTCGCGCCGCAAGTATCGATTTGTGCTGCCCATGTGCTTGATGGGCGAGATAGCGCCCTTACTCCAGATTCTCAGGTCTGGCCTGAAGACCTTAGGGAGCAGGGTGTTGAGATGATCCACGCCGCAAGTTCTCGCGCAGGCATTCAAGGAGATGATTGGCAGGGTTTTGGGAAATTGGGACTTTGCTTGTCTTTTGAGCACTCCACGCCAGATGCAACTTTGCCGATCTTCTATCATGAAGAAAACTGGCACCCGCTTATTAAGAGGACGTGATCGTGCCTACACAGCTCATTGATGCCAGCATGGCGCAGGTGTTCTCAAGCTTTAGAGCTGAGCACGACAAGCTCAGTCTTGCCCATCAGTTTACGCAGCCAGGATACTTTCCAGAGCTGCTAACGTTGCAGCCCTGCTTCCTTATTGGCGGACGAGGAACTGGAAAAACCACAACTCTGCAATCTCTCTCGTATCGTGTTCGGCTCGCTACTCCCCCGGACCGGATTCAAGATCAATTGGATGATTTAGGGATCATTGGTCTGTATCACAAGATCAACACTGGTCGTGTCGCAGCCTTTCAAGGGCCAGAGCTTGACCAAAGTGAGTGGGATCGACTCTTTGGACACTACCTTAATCTCACGTTAGTCGTGTCAATATTGGAGTTCTTCGCTTGGAGGGAATCCAATCAGGAGGGTGAGCGCCCGCTGCCTTCTGAAGTTCTGGACTTGGTTGCTACAATATTCTCGTGCATGCGAGTGGGTACAGCTTCGGGTGCTCTGTTAGCTGTTAAATCTGAGATGGCAGATTTTGAAACCGCGATCAATTCGATAGGTCGAAAGCCGAACCTTAGACTTACTCCGTTGGGAATGCCCATTGACTCACTCCTTGATAGCATTGCCGATTCGGGTGTGGTGGGCGATGCCTCGTTTTACTTTCTTATTGATGAGTTCGAGAATCTTTCCAACTATCAGCAGAGAATTGTTAATACGCTTGTCAAGCATTCGCGGCCGCCATATACCTTTAAAATTGGCGTGAAAGAACTCGGAGTCCGTGAGCGATGCACTGTAAACGCTACTGAACAGCTGATTGATCCAGCCGATTTCCGAAGAATTGACATATCGGAGCGCCTAACATCTGGGGCTTCGTTTGAGGTCTTTGCGGCGCAGGTGTGCGCAAGGCGGGCTAGGCTTGATGATCCCGAGGTGGTTAGGTCGCTCTTCCCGGGAATAAGCGCGGACGATGAAGCGCTTAAGCTAGGAATCGAGCGGGTTGCGCAGGAGCCAGTAGCAAGTGTGTTTGCCGTGATGGACTCAGCAGAGCGGGAGCGATTCAAAACATACTCGCTTCTCGAGCAGTATTGTCTTTTTATGCTGGAAGATGGCAGTCCCACTCGTGTCCGCGAGCTCATGCGGACGACTACGGATTCAAGCATCGCTGACCGGCTTAATAATTACAAAATTCCAATACTCTTCAGTCTTAAGCAGGGTAAGCGAGGATTCAGAAAATATTATTGTGGATGGGATGTTCTCTGCAAGCTCGCAAATGGAAATATTAGGTACTTGCTTGAGCTGGTTCATAGGTCTATCTATCTTCAACTCGAGTCCGGTCCTTCAAGTCATGTGTCAATCGAAGCGCAGACTGAGGCGGCGCGATTGATTGGACAGAAGAACCTTAGGGAGCTTGAAGGTCTTTCAGTGCTCGGCGGGCGAATGACAAAGCTCGCCTTGAGCTTGGGTCGTGTCTTCCAGGTGATGGCCTTGTCTCCCTTAGGGCATACGCCGGAAGTCACGCAGTTTCGCTTGGAATCTCCACCAAGCGCTGGCGGTGACCGTGCTGCACAAGAACTTCTTGAACAGTGCGTGATGCATCTTGCATTGGTCAGGCGGCCCGGCACGAAGTTGCAACAATCCGAGGATATTAGAGATTATGACTACTCCCTGCACCCCATCTTTAGTGCTTACTTCGAATACAGCTATCGCCAGAAGCGCAAGATGTTACTTACTTCGGATGATATAATTTCTCTGTCGGAGGGCAAGGCCGAGGGGATTCGGGCAGTGCTGCTCCGGCAAAATAGAGAGGGCTCGATTTTTGGATTGCCCAGTCAGATGGATCTTGGGATCTGAGGCGATGACAAGAATTACTGATCGTCCTATTTATTCTCAGACTTTCAATAGTCTTCCTGATCTCCTTTTAAGCTCGGAGGTGGTGATTGCCGTTGGTGATAGTACCGAAGAAAGGGGGAGTCATGTTCAGGCAATGAATGAGCGGGCCCCGGATAGCTTCTGGGTGCTGAAGGAGACGGATAATCTTAATCAGGCGGAGAGTCATTTCCGTGGCTGTAGTACGTTCCTTAACTTGAGAGACCCCGATCAGCTCAGATCTACAATACAAGCGGTGACTGGTGGATCTCTTGATGTCGATCTGACGAGCATCCCCGCCCACATTTGGGCGCCAATTGTTCGTGCATGTATTGAGATTGGTGTGCAAATTAGGAGTATTTATATCGAGCCGGAGGATTACGCGAGGAGCTCTACGCCCGGGGTGGGATCTCTTTTTGATCTTAGCGAAAGAATAACTGGAATTCAGCCAATTCCAGGCTTTGCTGCATTGCGGTCTATCGATGACGAATCTTCGATATTTATCCCCTTGATGGGTTTCGAAGGAGCAAGACTGTCCTATATGCTTGATCAGATTGAGCCCAGTCCTGATCGAGTTTTTCCAATAATTGGTGTTCCGGGATTTAAGAAGGAATACCCATTTAGTACGTATCTCGGCAATCAGGTCCCTTTGGAGGAAACTCGAGCTTGGCGCAATGCAACCTACTCGCGCGCCAATTGTCCCTTCAGTGCCTACTATGCAATTGAGAAAATAGCCGCTCAGCGTCCCGGGCAACACTTGCGGATCGCGCCTATTGGCACCAAGCCGCACTGCCTCGGCGCTATTCTTTACAATATTGATAATCAGGTGGCTTCGGAGATTGTCTATGATCATCCGCGAAGAAGCCGTTCCCGAACGAAAGGAATAGCTAGGGTTAGTCTATTCGAGATATCGGAGTTCCGAAGGGATTTTGCCAGAGTCTGATGCCTCAGCTTGGCTTGCCCCAGCGTTTCCTTGGGCAGCCGTGAACTGCTGATGGCGCGTGCCCGTGACTTGATGGTGGCTTCCGCTTTGTGAGCAGACTCCAATCTGAGCACGGCGGCCATTGCGGGTCACTCCGGTCTCACCTCATGGCAAGCCCACTCAACCAACCCCCTGCAAGCCAGAAACAACCCATCCACCACCCCCTCATCCAAATGCCGCTCCGGCTCAGCTGCCACCCGGCAGCGGTCCGCGGCGTGCAACACCTCCAGCACCGTCAGCAGCCCCACCAATGCCCGCTCGGTCCTCGCCAGGCTCACGCGGCGGCCGGGCGACACATCGGTTTCCGGCCAAGGGTGCCCATCAGCCCCCTCGCAGCCGCGCATGCGCTTGAGGATGCCGAGCAGGGAGTTCAGGTCGGGCAGGGGAGTGTCGTCGTTGATGGGCTCAACAACGGTGTACGAGGAGAAGGTGTCGGATTCGTTCATGGCGTCGGCTTCCGTGGCTGTGCTTAACAGCGCCACCGTGAAGAGGTGGCGGACGATGCATGGCTGCAAACCGGATGATGTAGCGTCATAGAACCGGTGGATCCGAAGATCCCCACGCACCGCCCGCCAGAAAGGCCGACGGATTGCCCGCCGGCACCGGTTAAGGACGGTGCCGGCGGGCAAGCGCAAACTACAGACGCGTACATCAATGCGGGTTTGCAGACCCGGCCACCCGTTGTCGGTGGCGCGTCATGGTGTTTACGCCGCCGCTCTGAATGCCAATAGAAATTCGCGAAGGAATCTCTGAATCCGAGAGCGAAGAACTATTGTTGCACGCACGATTCGTGCAGCACGCGACGCCAAGAGACGCATTCGTGCAGATGCTCTGTCGACTGCGAATCACAGTGGCGCAATCGCCCATGCCACAAGCGAATAGCGCGACAGCCTTCTTTGCAACAGTTCTTAGTCCGCCTCGCCAAGCAGCGGCGCCGGATCATCCGCACAGCCAGAAAATCGGTTCAAACCCGACACCGTTAACAGGCTCGCAGCTTCAACCAACGCCATCCTCAGCCGCATTCCCCACCAGCAACTCAATCATCGCCCGCGCCGCCGCCGACTGCCGCCGATGCGGCGCATAGATCACCGAGAACGGCCTTGACCGCCCCCGCAGTTGCGGCAGCACTTCCACCAGCTGCCCACGCTGCAACCGCTCGCGCACGATGAACTCGTAGCTCTGGCAGATGCCGATCCCTTGTTCGGCCAGCGACACCACGCCCAGCACATCGTCGGAAGTCTCGATGGACGAACGCGGCAGCCAGTCCACGTCACGCCCGCCGTCGCGGAAGATCCACGGCGCGAGCCGCCCGGTGCGCGGCATCACGAACGGCAGGCACAGGTGCTGCTGCAGGTCGTCCAGCGTCTGCGGCGTGCCACGGCGTTGCAGGTAGTCCGGCGCGGCCACCAGCAGCAGTGGCGCATCCTCCAGCTTCCGCCCCACCAGCCCACTGTCCGGCAGCTGGCCCAGGCGGATGGCCAGGTCGAAGCCTTCAGCCACCAGATCCACGTTGCGGTTGGTGATGTTCAGTTCCACCTGCACCTGCGGGTACTGCTGCGCAAAGCGCGCCAGCACGGGCGGCAGCCGGTAGTGGCCATAGGTGGTGGGCACGCTCAGGCGCACGCGGCCGGCCAGCGCACCGTCCTGGACCAGTACGTCGCGCTCGGCGTCGTCCAGCAGGCCGAAGGCGGTGCGCACCTGTTCCAGATAGAGCCGCCCGGCGTCGGTCAGGCCCACGCGGCGGGTGGTCCGCTGCAGCAATTGCCGGCCCAGCCGCGCTTCGAGGCGGGTGACCGCGCGGCTCAGCACCGAGGGCGTGGTGGACAGCGCCACCGCGCCGGCCGTGAACGAGCCGTGCTCGACCACCGCCAGGAACACCTCCACATCGCCCAGGTAGTCGAACTTGCGGCTCATTTGGCTCTCCGGGGAACAGATGTTTTGCGATGGGGCCAATTTATCGCCGCTGGGGCGATGAATAAAGTGGCGGCCATCCCCCGATAGGAGCTACCCCATGAACCTGATGACCCGGCTGGCCGCAGCGCTGGCCCTGACCCTGGCCGCCACCGGCGCGCAGGCCGCCAACGTGCTGGTGGTGCTGTCCGACGAAAACCACCTGGACCTGAAGGACGGCAAGGTGCTGTCCACCGGCTTCTATCTCAACGAGCTGATGCAGCCGGTCAAGCTGCTGCTGGACGCGGGCCACGAGGTGACCTTCGCCACGCCGCAGGGGCGGGCGCCGACGGTGGATGCGTCCTCGGTGACGCCGGCGTACTTCGGCAACGATGCCGCGCAGCTGACGCTGCACAAGGAGCTGCTGGAGAAACTGGCGCTGACCTCGCCGACGGCCTCGCCGGTGGTCAGCCTGGCGCGCGTGGAGCAGCAGGGCTACGCGCGATTCGATGCGGTCTACATTCCCGGTGGCCACGCGCCGACGCAGGATCTGCTGAAGAGCCCGGCGCTGGGCCGGCTGCTGGCCGACTTCCACCAGCGCAACAAGACCACCGCGCTGGTCTGCCACGGACCCATCGCGCTGCTTTCCACGCTGCCGGATGCGGCGGGTTTCGTGGCAAAGCTGGAAGCGGGTGCGGCGCCGGTCACGCCGAAGTGGATCTACAGCGGCTACCAGATGACGGTGATCAGCAACCAGGAAGAGGAGCAGGCCAAGCCGCTGCTGGGTGGTGGCGAGATGAAGTTCTACCCGCAGTTCGCGTTGGTGCGGGCGGGTGCGACGTTCAGCAGCAATACCACGCCGTGGACCGGGCATGTGGTGGTGGACCGCGAGCTGATTACCGGGCAGAACCCGGCCTCGGCGCTGGAGGTCGGGCAGCGGTTGGTGGAGCGGTTGAAGTAAGCCCGACAGCACATCTGTTTTTTCGGTGAGTCCTGCGCTCGGCGCGCGGGACGCCCACTTCCTACTCAAAGGATAAACCTCGTGGATCTTCAACTTGCGGGCAAGACCGCACTCGTCACCGGCGCGACCGCTGGTATTGGCCTGGCTATCACGCGCACGTTGGCACGCGAAGGCGTAAGCGTGACCCTCACCGGGCGTGACCCGGGAAAGCTGCAGGCAGCCATGGCCGAGATCAGCGCTGTGGCGCCGGGCGCGCAACTGGCTACGGTGGTGGCTGATCTGGCCAGCGCCGAGGGCGCGGCCGCCGTGCTCGCGGCACAGCCCGATACCGATATCCTGATCAATAACCTGGGCTACTACGAAGCGAAGGCCTTTGCCGACATCAGCGACGATGACTGGATGCGCATGCTGGAGGTCAACGTACTGTCCGGCGTGCGCCTGTCGCGGCACTACTTCCCGCGCATGCTGGAACGTAATTGGGGCAGGGTGATCTTCATGTCCAGCGAGGTAGGTGCGTTCACGCCGCCGGACATGGTGCATTACGGGGTGAGCAAGTCGGCGCAGCTGGCGGTGTCGCGTGGCCTGGCTGAGCTGACTCGGGGCACCGGGGTGACGGTCAACAGCGTGCTGCCATCGGCCACACGCTCGGACGGCATTGTGGAATACCTGCGCCAGACCGCGCCGCGACCGGGCATGACCGATGCAGAGATTGAAGCGCACTTCTTCCAGACCTACCGGCCCAGTTCGCTGATCGCGCGGATGATCGAGGCCGACGAGATCGCGGCGATGGTGGCGCTGCTGGCCAGCCCGCTGGGCGCGGCCTCCAATGGCGCGGCGGTGCGCGTAGAGGGCGGCACCTACCGGTCCATTCTGTGATGCGGCGGTTGGGCCGGTTTGGCGCGTGATGTGGCGCGTGGCACCATGGCGGACCGGCGCCGCTCTTCGGGCGGGGCCGTTTTCCCAGGGAAGCCTTCAACACGACATGCGAACGTCCTTCTTCATTCTCTCCGCCCTGTGCCTTGGCCTGCTGGGTGGTTGCGCCAGCGGGCCGGAGGAACACGTCTGGAACCGTGAGGTCACCAGCGCCTTTGTGGCCGAAGACGGACAGCTGTACCTGCTGCCGCGCTATGACGCGCCGATGCGCTTCAATGCCGCGCCGTTCCGCGAATATCGGGCGCTGATGGACAGCCCGCTGCGCGAGGCGGTGGCCTGCGCGCAGATGTACTTCCATGAAGACTGGCGCGACCCGGCCAACAAGGCCAAGGTGCACGGCAGCTATGCGCTGCTGCTGCGGCCGGAGCAGGTGACGCCGGAGCAGGCCGCGCAGTTCAAGCTGGAGCGGATTGAGGTCCCCCCGCGCGAGGCCAAGGCCGTGGAGGAGCGGGCGCGCTACTACCTGCCGATGGACCGGACCCGCTACGCGCTGGCGTTTGATCGCGCCTGCAATCTTTCACGGAAGGGCGGCAGCTATTACAGCGCGCTGTTCGAGGGCGACGGCGAGCAGGTGCAGTTGCCGGAGGCTGCGGCACTGGCGGAGAAGGGTAAGCTGGCACAGCCGATCAATGCGCGGGCGCAGCGGATCCTGCCGGAGAGGGAGGACAAGCCGGGTGTGGGTTCGGCGGCGGGCAAGGTCCTGGGCGCCGCGTTGGTACCGGTGGCGGTTCCGGTGTTTGTGTTGAGCCTGCCGTTCCTGGGGCCGGATCATTGGAAGTAATGGGGCGCTGAGGGAGAGCATCCACGCATGGCGTGGATCTACTTGGGCATCGCCTGAACGTTCATCCTGGAGATCTGTGTGCCCAGCACGCTGGAAACTGTTTTGAAGACCGTAGGTTTCATTATCCTCGCGGCCCTTCCGTTGGTGATCCTCTGGTTCACCCTTCGGCGAATGTCAGTAACTGCTCGCTCGTCCGTAGAGACGGGGCTGCATTTGCATGCCCCTCGCCGGATCTCCGGAACATCCATGACCTTGGTGATGGTGGATGGCAAAGAGGATCGCGAGCACTATTTCTTTGATGCGGAGTCCTTTTACCTGCGGCGTGGGCCGGTGCCCACGGCGGTTCCGCTTTCGCAGATCACCTCAGTCACACGAACGTCCGACGTCATCTATTCGCGCTATGTCTGGCAGGTGTGCTTCAGCAGAGCATCGGGTAGAAAGTGCGTGACGTTCACCAACAACCTGTCGCTGTTCAACCGCGACTTCCTGCTCTTTCTGGAGGCGGTGCGGAAGGCCAATCCGCTGGCGACCGTTGATCGAGCGAGCGTTCTCTTCTAGAGCGTGTTTGAAGTTCGGTATGAACAGTGTCACTGCAATGGCATGACTGCGCGCAGCTCCTGTTCGGCCAATGCGATCGATGAGAAATGGGCGTTTGTTGCGCGGTATCTGATGCCGAAGCACTCTCATGCGTGGCAGTGCAAGTATGATCTGCGATGAACACGCAAAGCCCGTAACATGGAACGAGGTCCGCTCGGTTCTGCGCGCGATGCGAAACGTCGGCCTTGTCACCTGTGACGAAGATGCATTTGAGACGATTGTCGAGGCGACTTACGTTTATGGCATGCGGTCAATCTCTGCGGAGTAGTTCCTGATGATGTGCCGATCGACGCTGGATGTATCCCTGATTCACGCCTACGCGCTTCCTCTCGGCATATGCGTGGCAGCAGCCGTGGTTCTGATCGCAATATGGCTTGCATCCCGCTCTGGCGGGGTGCCAGCCAGGAATATTGCGCTCGGCTCGGCGCTGGCCGTTGTTGTCGTAGTTGCCTTTGGCCTCGTATATCAAGCGCGGACAGCGTACATCGCCGTTACAGATGGCCAGCTGATTGGGTCAGCAGCGTTTGTCCGACTGCAGCTCCCGCTTTCCAGTGTCTCGTGGCAGGACGCTTCCGATGCTTCAAGGATCACGCTGCCTCACCGGCAACTTGGGACCAGCACAGGGGGCGTTGAACTTGGCAAGTTCCGCATGCAGAACGGTCGCAACGTCTTCGTGCTGCGCACGGACCGTAGCTCTGTTCTCGTCACAGCCAGAGGGGATACTGACTTGATTCTGGACCGACGCCTTCACGAACAGCTCAAAGCATGCTTGGATCAGGTACGTGAGATCGGCGGCCATCGAGGAAGATTGCAATGATCAGCAGGAAGTACTGGTTTACCAGGAAAAAGTACGGATGGGGTTGGGGGATACCGTGCGCATGGCAGGGCTGGCTTGTGTACGCAGTCGCATTCGGCCTGCTGCTGGCGGGTCCGTTTCTGTTCTCTCCATTTCGCGAGCCCATCGCATTTCAGCTCTACACGTGGACCGTAGTGTTGGTCCTTGTCCTTATCTGCTGGATTAAAGGCGCCCCGCCCGGTTGGCGGTGGGGGGAGTAGAACGGCCGCAGAAGCTATTTTCGGACCTGTTCGATTTCGATCCGCCGGGCAAAGCATGGATGCATTGCCCTTGTGAGAGTCGGACAGCATCGCCAGCAGGCCACGGCTGCGCCCCCTCTGAGGCGTACCGCCCGTTTTGAATGAATGCTGGACACTTCCCTCGGCGGCTACCCAACGCGTTTTAACCGTTGATTGACCAAGGTAGCGCCGCTTAAAGGGGCGCGCCGGTGAAGCTACACTGGCCACCTACGCCCAATGGAAGCTTGCCCATGTTCAGTGGAAAGGTTGCGGTGGTCACCGGTTCCACCAGCGGTATCGGTCTTGGCATCGCCACCGCGCTGGCGCGGCAAGGTGCCGACATCGTGCTGAATGGCTTCGGCGACGCGGCGGAAATCGAGCGCATCCGTACCCAACTCGAAACTGAGTTCGGTGTACGGGTGGCGCATGATGGCGCGGACCTTTCCCGTGGCGAGGCAGTGCGCGGACTGATCGACCACGCCGTGGCGACGATGGGGCGCATCGACATTCTGGTGAACAATGCGGGCATCCAGCACACCGCGTCGATCGAGGAATTCCCGGTCGAGAAGTGGGACGCGATCCTGGCGCTGAACCTGTCGGCGGTGTTCCATGCAACGGCGGCGGCGTTGCCGCACATGAAGCAGCAGGGCGCCGGCCGCATCATCAACATCGCATCGGTGCACGGACTGGTCGGCTCAGTGAACAAGTCGGCCTATGTGGTGGCCAAGCATGGCGTGGTCGGCTTCACCAAGGTGACCGCGCTTGAGAATGCGGGCACCGGCATCACCGCAAACGCGATCTGCCCAGGCTGGGTGCGAACGGCGCTGGTCGCGCAGCAGATCACCGCGTTGGCCGAGCGCGAGGGCACGGATCAGGAGTCCGCCGCGCGTGCGCTGCTGGCCGAGAAGCAGCCGTCGTTGCAGTTCGTGACGCCCGAGCAGCTGGGAGAAATGGTGGTGTTCCTGGCCTCGGACGCTGCGGCGCAGATTACCGGCACGGCGCTACCGGTGGATGGGGGCTGGACGGCGCGCTAGCTGGCCGACACGGGAAGACGTGCCAGCAGGGCATCCCAGTCGGACACGAAGCAGCCGTTGTGGCCGCGGTTGCATTCGGTGATCCACGCGTCCAGTGATTCGCTTTGTGCGCGGTAAGCGCTGACATCGCCCAGCACGGCGAAACGCAGGCGGTAGTTCACCAGCATCTGCAGCCATTGCCCGGCCATGCCGGAGCGCAGCTCGAAGAAGTCTGCCGAAAGGCGCTGCACCGGCACGGCAATCCACTCGGCCTGATGCCCGAGGGCATCGCCGACCACATCGCGCAGGCCGTTGGCATCGAGTGCGGGGCCCTGCGGCGCGATGCGCAGGAGGCCGGTGGTGCCGATGTGTTCAATGGAATCATTCATGCTGGAGGTTCTGCAGTTGACGCAGCCGGGCGAGGATGTCTTCGCGCAGGCCGGGGATGTAGTGATAGGCGTCTGCGAGCAGGGTGACGTCCGCCGTCGGGACGAGCCGCTTCATACGTTCGGCGGCGGCAGGGGTGTCGATGAGGGCATCACGCGCGCCCATGACAAGGGCTGCCGGCGGATGCAACGTAGCCAGGCGCTCGTCGCTGATGCGGGGAATGCGCAGCGGACGTGGCCGAACCTCGGCACGGATCAATGCCAGCAGGTCGAGCAGCGGCTGCGCACGTGCAGGTGCATGCAGTGGCGCGGGACCCATGACCGCGCGGCGCAGGCGCTCGCGTCCCCATCGGCCAAGCAGCAACAGTGGCAGCGCCTTGAGCAGGAATGCACGCTGGCGCCCGATACCCGAGGGGCTGACCAGGACCAGTGCGTTGACCCGGGCAGGCCTTCGCAGCGCGTAGTCCAGTGCCAGGAAGCCGCCGAACGACAGGCCCACGAATGCTGCGCTTTCCACGCCAAGTGCGTCGAGGACATCATCCAGCCATTGCGCATGCGCGTCGCTGTCCAGCGCAGGTTGCGTGCCTTCGCTGAGGCCCGGTTCGCCAATGATGTCGACGGCATGCACGCGGTAGTACTCGCTCCAACGTTCGGCATCGAACATCCAGCTGGCGGCATTGCTGTGGGTGCCATGCAGCAGCACCAGGGCAGGGCCGTGTTCCGGGCCGCAGCTGACCACAAATGTCGAACCGGCGCGGGTGGCGAGATGGTGCGATTCGTGTGGTACCGGCCAGTCCGAAAGCACCTGGCGATAGGCGGCAAGTACGTGCTGCGTGGGAATGCCGGGGCGCTGCCGCTTCATGCGCTGCGGTCCTGCAGCAGACGCTGCAGGCTGACCAGCAGCGCCGTGGAACCTGCCAGGCCACCGATCACGATCAGCTTGAGCACATCGTGCTCAGGCGAATAGATCGTCTCCATGCGCAGCGGCTCATCGTCGGCCTCGCGGCCGGTGACGCGCGCATGCAGGGCACGGACCAGGTCGGCGGCACGTGCCGCACCGCATCCGGGAATGTCCACCACTGTGGTCAGCTGTGGGCGCGCAGCGGAGGGCTCACGCACGGTGCCGGTGAACACGTCGAGGTCTTCGGCGGTGATGCGATAGGACTTGCCGATGCGGGTCGCGCGCAGTTGGCCGCTACGGATATGCCGCAGGACGGTTTTGGGGTGCAGGCTGAGCTGCTGGGCAGCCTGATCGACGGTTAGCAACGCGGGGGACATAACGGAACTCGAGAACCATGTGCTCCCTATTGTTCCATGAAATGCAATGTGCGGGAGCGATTGGGAATTGCGCGGCGGCGGCGACAGGGGGCCATCTGCCCGGTGCCGCTCGCGCGGCCCAACCCTCCCGACGGCTACGCTGGCTTGGCAAACACATCCAGCCCCTTGCCCGTCTCCAGCAGCGACTTCAGGCTCGACAGCACGATCGGCCAGCCCTGGCGGATGCCGGTATCCATGCCGCTGCCCGGCTCCAGCTCCTCATGGGTAACCGTCAGCCGCACCATGTCCTGGTAGGGCACGATGTCGAAGGTGACCCGGCTGTAGGCGTCCGGGTTGTCGGCCTGCGAGGTGGCGGCCCAGGTGATGACCAGCCGCGAGGGCGGGGTACTTTCCACCACCTCGCCGACCAGTTCGACCGAGCGCGTTTCGTTGGCGCGCACATGCTGCCAGCGCGAGCCGGGCTTCCAGTCCGAGATGTTCTCGTGGCCCCAGTAACGGCGGGCGATCTCGGGGCGGGTGATGGCCTCGAACACCTTCTGTGGCGTGGAGGCGATGTAGATCACGTGGATGAAGCGGGTGGACTCTGCGGACATCGTCATTCTCCTTCCAGTTCGCGTTTCAGGTCATGCAGCAGGCTCAGGCGCTGCTGCTCGAACTTGCGTACCCAGCGCTCATAGACTTCATGCAGTGGCACCGGGTTGATGAAGTGCAGCTTCTCGCGGCCACGACGCACGGTGCTGATCAGGTTGGCGTCTTCCAGCAGGCCCAGGTGCTGGGTGACCGATTGCCGGGCCATGTCCAGGTGCTCGCACAGCTGACCGAGGGTCTGACCGTTGTCTTCGCAGAGCAGGTCCAGCAGCGTCCTGCGTGTGGGGTCGGCCAGGGCCTTGAACACCTTGTCTGCATTCATGCGGGGCGTCTTCAGTTCCAGTTGTCGATCCTGACGTCGCGGGGGTTGGGCTGGCCCTTGCCGGTTTCCAGCAGGGCTTTGAGGCTCATCAGGAACACCGCCCACTTGGTGCTGCAGTGGGAGGTGAACTCGACGCGTTCCTTCCAGCCTTCGTGGGTGAACAGCACGATGCAGTAGTCGCCTTCCTGCTTCAGCGCGAAGCGCACGTGGGTGCCGATCCATTCGGCAGGGCCGACCAGGAACTTCCAGAGAGCACCAGCTCACCGGGAATGAGCTGTTCCAGCTGCATTTCCATGGCGCCGATTTCCTGGCCGTTGTTGGTGAAACGGAGCTTTACCGTGCCGCCGACGTTGTAGTCGCCATGGGCGTCTTCTGCCCACCAGGCGGCGACGCCTTCGGGGGTGGCCAGTGCTTGATACATCTGGCTTGCGGGGGCCTTGATGCCGACCCGGTGTGCGATATCCACCATTGCAGGTTCCTCGCATGGGCCGGCAGGTGCCGCCCTTGAGTGGACTATATGCAGGTAACTACCTGCATGTCAAAACCGGCCATGAACGCCCGGATGTGGTAGTGCCGGCCGCTGGCCGGCATCCAGGTGGAGTTGGGTGCGTGCAGTTGCCGGCCAGCGGCCGGCAGTACCAGATGCTGCCCACCCGGCCGCGGATAGTTGACAGAGCGTCAACCTACTAGTAGGTTGACGGCATGAAAGAGCCGCTCTCGCCCAAGGCCCAAGAGATCCTGGCCCACGCCCGTTCGCTGCTGGAGGCTGGTGGCTACAACGGCTTCAGCTACGCCGACGTGTCGGCGCGGGTGAACATCAGCAAGGCCAGCATCCATCACCACTTCCCCAGCAAGGCGGACCTGGTGCGCACGGTGGTTGAGCTGTACCGGGCCGAGGCGCGCGAGGGCCTGGCGCTGCTGGATCGCCAGCTCGACGACCCGCTGCAGGAACTCAGCGCGTATGTGGAGTACTGGTCCAGCTGTATTGCAGGGGAGACGTCCTCGTTCTGCATCTGCGCGATGCTGGCCGCCGAGGCGCCGATGATTCCGCCGGAAATTGCCGAGGAAGTGCGTGGACATTTCGAGGACCTGAGCGGCTGGCTGGCCCTCACCCTGGAAAAGGGTGCGGCGCTTGGGCAACTGCGCCTGCAGGGTTCGGCGGCGGACGAGGCCAAGGCGTTCATGTCATCGGTGCATGGCGCGATGCTGGCCGCGCGCGGTTTCGGCGATGCGGCGACGTTTGCTGCGCTGGCACGGCTGGCCATCGCGCGGGTGAGCGCGGCGACCTGAGCGATGTGTGGTGGGCCTGCGGCGACGCGGGCCTTCTTTTTGAGTCCAATGCCTACCTACTAGTAGGTTAATACTGTTCCGGAGATATGTCCATGTCGCACCCTCTGTCCACGCTCGGCGTGATCCATACCGCTGTCAGCCTGATCCCGGTGTTGAGCGGCCTGTATGCCTTCATCCGCCACCGCGCAATCGATCCCGCCACCCGCGCGGGCAAGCTGTACCTGGTGGGGCTGGTGCTGTCGGTGGCCACCTCGTTCACCGTCTCCAGCACCGGGGGGCTCAATCCGGGCCACGCCTTCGGGGTGGTCGTGCTGCTGGTGGCATTCGGCGGCGTGCTGGCCGCGCGGCTGCGCTGGCTGGGGCGCGCCGCGCGTTACCTGTCGACCTTCGCACTGTCGTTCAGCTTCCTGCTCTCGTTGGTGCCCGGCGTCAACGAAACGCTGACCCGCTTGCCGGCAGCGCATCCGATTGCAGCGGCGCCGATGGCCCCGGTGGTGCTGCACACCCTGCTGGCCTGCCTGGTGGTGTTCGTGATCGGCTTTGCCGCGCAGTGCTGGAGGCTGCGAAACCGTGCCTTGGCAGGACGATCCTGAGACGCCGCCGGTCACCCCTGCGTGGCGAGTGCGGCCAGCAGTGCCACCGGTTCGATCAGTGCAGCCGAGCGCGCCGGGTCAAGTTGAATGTGCCCGCTGCAGAAGCCGAACGATTGGCCCGCGGCACGCTCGGGGACGCGTGTGGTCGCGTCGGGTGCCTCAATCTCCAGCACTTCGTCCACGGCCAGCGCCAGGGGTGCGGTGCCGGCGTTGATCAACAGCATGGCTGGGCTGCCACCCTCGAATGCCGGTTGGCCGCTCATGCGGCGCAGGTCGACGACGGGTAACGGTTGCCCACGGACCTCCAGGGTCGCCCTGCCATGGAGGTCTGCAGGGCTGAGTCTCTCCGGACCGCGAATTTCGACCGCCGCCTGGACGTCGATGGCGAACAGGACGGTGCCTGCACGCACGACGATGATCTCGAACAGGTCGGCAGGCGATGCGCGTGTTTCCGTTGCAGGGTGGGCGGGTACGGGCATGCGATGGGCGTGGCGAAGACAATGGGAAGGGGGATCTGGATGATGACGCCTGAACGCAGCGCGCGGCCGCGGCGGCGTGCGCGTGCAAGGCGACGGTTCAGTGTGTATCAGGCGTTTGCGCGTGGCGCGCCGACGCTGCCGACGCGTGGAAAATGCGGACGGAGCAGGCCGACGAGCTGGTCCATGCCCGGGATGGCGTGGCCGAACTCGTCCCAGCGCGCATTCACCAGGCCGGATACCACGATCTGTCCGGTCTCGATGTGGGTCATCGCCCAGTACGGAACGGCGCGGGCGCCGATTGCCATGTCCAGTACCGGGGCGACGGCGGCGTGCGAACGGCTGTCCTGGATGCGGCGCCTGACCGCCGCCATGCCATCGGGCGGGCCTTCGATGTACTGGAAAAACCGCTGGCCGTCGACGATCAGCGCACCGGTAACGTCCACCCGACGATTGAACGCGGCAGATTGCAAGACGATCTGGCGGAGGGCGTGATTGGACAGCCCAGCCGACATGCGGCTGGAGTAAGCAAATGCATGGAGCATGGAAGGGGCTTCTTGTGACGCACGTCACTATACGCACGCAAGCCCGCACCGTCGTGAGGCTTTGCTCACGCCACGCCTGGCACCGCGCACCGGGTCAACAGCCCACCAGGCGGTCGGCACCGAGACCGCTGCGGTGCTGGTTGCGGTACTCGGCAGGACTGGCGTCGACCTGGCCGCGGAAGTGCCGGCGGAAGGACTCCTGCGAGCCGAAGCCGGCTTGCTCGGCGATCCACTGCAGGGGCCGGTCGGTGGTTTCCAGCAGCTCGCGCGCGAAGGCCACGCGTTCGCGGATCAGCCAGTCGATGGGTGACAGGCCGGTGGCTTCCAGGAACTGCCGCTGCAGCGTGCGCTGGCTGAGCGCGGCCTGCTCGGCGAGGCTGCCGAGCGAGTGCGGCTCGCGCAGGTTGCGGCGCATCCATTCCATCAGTTTCGCCAGCCGCGTGGGCTCGCCGTTGGGAATGGCGCGGCTGACGCGCTGGCTGCGCCCGGCGTCGCGCCACGGCGCCAGCACCAGCCGTTCGGCCACCAGGTTGGCCACGCGCGCGCCGTAATCCTTGCGCACCATGTGCAGCATCATGTCCATGCCGGTGGCCGAGCCGGCCGAAGTGATGATGCTGCCGGTATCCACGTACAGCACATCCTCGCGCACATCGATGCGCGGGAAGTCACGTGCGAGTGCTTCGGTGAGGCGCCAGTGGGTTGTGGCCTGGCGGCCATCGAGCAGCCCGGCCCACGCCAGCACGAAGGCACCGGAGCAGATCGAAGCGATGCGCGCGCCACGGCCGTGGGCACGGATGAGTGCATCAAGCAGCGCCTGTGGCGGGCGCTCGCTGGGCTCGCGCCAACCGGGAATGACGATGATGTCGGCATCATCAACTGTGCTGAGGTCGTAGGGAAGCTGCACCTGCGTTCCGCCAAGCATGCGCAGCGCACCGGGTTCACCCGCGCACAGCTGGGTGCGATACCAGGCCACGCCGAGCTCGGGTCTTATCGGCGCGAACAGGCCCACCGCACAGCCGAATTCGAACAGCCCCTGGCCGTGGCAGGCGACGATGGCAACGAGCGGCGCAGCGGGGTCGGCGGGTGGGCTGGGCATGGCTTGATGCTACGGGTGCAGATGCATGGCGCTGAGTGGTGCGCGGGCATGAGGTGATGCCGACCAGGCATATGGAGCGGTCGCTCCCCTCTTGTAGAGCCGAGCCCACGCTCGGCTCAATACCGGCAGGGGGATGCATCTGACGCCGTCGCGAGGAGCAGCCGAGCGTGGGCTCGGCTCTACAGGCAGCCGCGCACCGTTGCGGCTGCCTAACCTCATTACCAGCAGTCATGTGGCTGGCCGGATATGACGGTTGGGTGACGCGATCGCGCCTGTCGCGGTGGGTGAACAGGCCCTTGAATGGAAGCGTGTTTCCGGCCCACCCCCACGAGCCCCCATGCCTGTCGCCCACGCCCCTGTCCTGAGCACTCTCGCTGTCCTGATCACAGCCATCCTCGCCGCTTCGCCCAGCCATGCGGCTGAAGCCGATGCGGATCCTGCTGCCGCCGCCGCGACGGCCAACGTGGCCGCGTCCACGCTGGATGCCGTGGTGGTGACCGGCTCGCGCACTAGTACGCGTACGGTGAAGAACAGTTCCACGCCGATCGACGTGATCTCCGCCGAAGACCTCACCGCGACCGGCCAGGCCAACCTGCTGGAAGCACTGCAGCGCGCACTGCCGTCGCTCAGCCAGATTGGTGGCTACCAGAGCGACCAGGAGAGCCTGATCCGTGGCTACCAGCTGCGCAACCTGTCGCCCGGCTACACGCTGGTGCTGGTGAACGGAAAGCGCCGCAATGCCAGTGCCTATGTGAGCGGTGCCAACGGCGGCGGCTTCCCAGGCCACGCCTGGGCCGACCTGGCGCTGATTCCGGTGTCGGCCATCGACCATGTGGAAGTGCTGCGTGATGGTGCGTCGGCCATTTATGGCTCCGATGCGATTACCGGTGTGGTCAACGTGATCCTGAAGTCGCAGGCGCACGGTGGCGAGTTTGCCGTGGAAAGCGGGCAGAGCATTGATGGCGATGGCTCGCGAACCAGCGTGCGTGCCAATGTGGGCCTGCCGTGGGGTACCGATGGCTTCGTCAACCTGTCCGGCGAGACCACGCGGCAGCACCACGCGATCCGTACCCGCCGTTACATCGATGGCTACCTGAGCTATCCGGCGGTGGATGCCAACGGCAACCTGGTCGCACTGCGTCCGAACAACCGGCTGCCGGCCGGTGCATCGCCGAACCCGGCCGAGGCCGACCGCGATGCCGAGGCCAACACCATCCTCAGTTCGCCATCGTATGCGCTGAAGGCCTTCGCAGTGAATGCGGGCCATGGCCTGGGCGAAAGCGCGCAGTTCTACGCTAACGCTACGGCCAGTGACCGCACCGCGCAGGCGATCCAGAACTTCCGTCTGCCGGCGACCATCTTCACCACTTACAAGGCTCCAGGCGTGCTGAGCGTGTTTCCCGATGGCTTCCTGCCGGTGCTGGAAACCAAGGAGAAGCAGTACACCGGCACCGCGGGCGTGAAAGGCCAGATCGCAGGCTGGGACTACGACGCCAGCCTTACCGGCAACCGCAGCACGGTGCGCACCTATACCCGCAACTCGGTGAACTACTCGCTGCCATACCCCGGTTCGCCTACCGACTTCTACGACGGCAAGCTGGACTACCAGCAGGGTATCGCCAACCTCGACCTGCGCCGTGGCTTCGAGGTGGCTGCGTTCGCCTCGCCGCTGGAAGTGAGCGCAGGTGCCGAGTACCAGCACGAACAGTACGAACGTGGGGCGGGGCAGTGGGAGTCGTATACCGGCTTTGGTGCTGCGGCCTTCGTCGGCTATTCCACTGCGGACGCGGTGAAGGCTACCCGCAACAGCAAGGCGGTCTATGTGGGCGCGGCCACCAATATCACCTCGCGCTGGTATCTGGATGCGGCCGCGCGCTGGGAAGATCACTCCGACTTCGGCAGTGTCTCCACCGGCCGCCTGACCACGCGCTTCGACTTCACCGACGCGCTGGGCGTGCGTGCCACGGTCAGCAACGGTTTCCACGCGCCCAGCCTGGGCGCGCAGTACTACCAGGCCACCGGCAGCTGCCCGTGCGGCACCACGCTGGTGGCGCAGGTGTCTTCGCCGGCGGCGGTTGCGCTGGGTGCGACGCCGCTGAAGCCCGAGAAAGCCACCAACTACAGCCTGGGCGTGACCTGGGACCCGAGCCCGGCGTTCCACCTGGCCGTGGATGCCTACCAGATCGACATCCGTGGCCAGCTCGGCCAGTCCAGCCAGATCGGCTACAACGCGCAGGATCCAGCGCGCATCACCGACAACAGCGGCACGGTGCTGACTGCGGCGCAGAAGAACACCATCGATGCGCTGCTGGGTTCGGCCGGCATCAGCATCCTGCCGGGTGATGCGTTCTATGCCAGCTACTTCACCAACGTGGGCAATACCCGCACACGCGGTGTCGAGCTGACCCTGGAGGCCAACCAGGAAACCGTGTGGGGCAAGCTGCGCTGGAGCTATGCGGCCAACGTGGGGCGCACCACCATCCAGAAGGTCAGCGACATTCCGGCGGCGCTGCAGGGGCTGCCGAACATCAACCTGCTGACCAAGAGCAGCGAGTACGCGCTGCGCTTCCGTACGCCCAGCTACACGCAGGTGGCGGGGTTGGGCTGGCAGAAAGGGCGCTGGCGCTCGAACGTCGACTTCACCTACTACGGCCCGATCAAGCGCCTGAACAACGGCGTGGAGTACAAACAGCCGCCGGTGCTGGTGACCAATCTCTCCGGTGGCGTGGAACTGGGTGCGGGCTGGAGTGCGGCGCTGGGCATCAACAACGTGTTCGACAAGCGCACCCGCAAGGTGCCGGAGTACGCGCGCAGTGCCACCGATGTGGCGAGCATCGAGACGACCTGGGACAACGGCGACGTGTTGAGCAACGTCGGCGCGTACTGGTACGGGCGGGTCAGTTACCGGTTTTGAGGATCACGCCAAAGGCGGCCGGACGTAGTTCGGCATCATCGAGGAGCAGTTCATGTCTTCTGCATTGAAGGTGGTGGCAGTGGTGGGGTCACCGACCAGCTCGGCGACGTCGCGCACGTTGCTGCTGGTGCGGCACTTGTTGGCGTCGTTGCAGCAGCGGGTGCATGCCAGCGTGGAGCTGGTGGAGCTGGCGCCGATCGCGCGTTCGCTGGGGCAGTCGCTGTCGCGCGATGAAGCGGAGCCAGCCGTAGAGCAGGCACTGCAGGCAATCGAGGCGGCCGGGCTGCTGGTGGTGGCGGCGCCGGTGTATCGCGGTTCCTATCCCGGGTTGTTCAAGCACCTGGTCGATTTCATCGGGCTGGAAGCGCTGGTGGATACGCCGGTGTTGCTGGCGGCGACCGGCGGCAGCGAGCGCCATGCGTTGGTGATCGACCACCAGTTGCGGCCGTTGTTCAGTTTCCTGCAGGCGCACACGCTGCCGATCGGGGTGTATGCCACGCCTGCCGACTTCGATGGCGAGCAGATCAACAGTGCAGCCTTGCAGGCGCGCATCGCACTGGCGGCCGAGCGCGCGGCAGGGCATCTGGCTTCGCAGGCGCTGGCGGTACCGGCGCCGCTGCGAAGGATCGCCTGACGGCATAACCGGCGGCGCTTTGCTTATGGCCAAGGCGCATCTGCATGGCCGGATCTGACCGCCGATTGTCGCCTGGCATCGCCGTGCCGACCGCCGTCATCTCTAGCATCGATATCGAAGCGGCATCGCATTGCCGCCCCCCGATGAGGACGACCCCGTGAGTCTGGACGCAACCGACAAGCCCATCCTGTTCCTGCTCGACCGTGAGTTCGAGGACGGACAGATTCCCGGCCAGCGCTTCTTCTGCCGGCACAGCCTGTTGCTGGAAGGTGCGCTGTCGAGCATCGAAGGCCTGGACGCGCAGCTGGACGTGCGCCGCATCGGTTTCGCACGGCCGCGCCGGGAGGTGATCGCCGAGATCGGCGAGCAGGACCAGTCGCTGCCGAAGCTGTTGCTGCCGCAGGGCGTGCGCAGTGACCTCGCGAGTGGCGTGCACCAGGACCGCCAGTACATCTCCGGTGCCGAGCCGATCCTGGCCGCGCTGAACGGGTTGCTCGGCATTCCCGTGGCCCATCCCTGAGCGAGGACGCGACCATGAGCTATCAGATCAGCGTGTTGGACAAGAGCCCGGTGGCCGAAGGCGCCTCGCCGGAGCAGGCGCTGCGCAACAGCCTGCAGCTGGCGCAGCGCGCCGAACAGCTGGGCTATCACCGCTACTGGTTTGCCGAGCACCATGCCGCGCCGACGTTGGCGAGTCCCGCACCGGAGGTGCTTGCGGCGTGGGTGCTGGCGCAGACCCGGCGCATCCGTGTCGGCAGCGGCGGGGTGATGCTGCGCCACTACGCGCCGTACAAGGTGGCGGAGAACTTCAACCTGCTGGCAGCGTTGGCGCCAGGGCGCGTGGATCTGGGCGTGGGCAAGGCACCGGGCGGCCTGCCAGCGTCGACTGCCGCGCTGGCGGCCGGGCGCCCGGCGTTCGCCGACTTCGACCAGCAACTGCGCGATCTTGAGGGCTATCTGTCCGGCGCCGAAGCCGATGTGCTGGCGCGGCCGGTTCCGCAGCAGGCGCCGGAGCGCTTCCTGCTCGGTGCCAGCCCGCAGAGTGCACGGCAGGCGGCCGAGCTGGGCTGGCGCTTCGTCTACGCCGCGCACTTCGATGGTGATCCGAAGCACATCGAGGCCGCGTTCGACGCCTACCGCAGAGTCGCCTCGCAGCCGCCGCTGCTGGCCACGGTGGCCTTCGCCGCACCGACTGCGGAAGTCGCTTCGCGCCATATCGGTGCGCTGCGCGTCTACAAGCTGCACCTCGGTCCCGGGCAGGCGGTGAACCTGCCCAGCGCCGAGGCAGCTGCCGAGTACGCGCGCCAGGTGGGGGTGGCCGACTTCCGCATCGAGGAGACGCGCCCCAGCGTGCTGTCCGGTGATGCGCAGCACGTGCGCGGCGAACTGGATGCGCTGCACCGGCGTTTCGGCGTGGGTGAATTCATCCTCGATGCACCGGTGGCCGACCTCGACGCACGCCTGACATCCCTTGAACTGCTGTCGCCCGCGCCGCGCGCGGCGGTGGCCTGACCTGCAGGAGAGATTCCCATGAGCACCACCCCGCGCCACATTCCGTTCGGCATCATGCTGCAGGGCCCCGGCAGCCACATGCATGCCTGGAAGCATCCGTCCAATCCGGCCGATGCCAGCGTCAACCTGCAGTTCTACATCGACATCGCGCGCACTGCCGAGGAAAACGGCATCGCCTTCGGCTTCGTTGCCGACGGCCTGTACATCAACGAAAAGTCCATCCCGCACTTCCTCAACCGCTTCGAGCCGATCTCGCTGCTCTCGGCGCTGGCCACGGCAACGAAGAAGATCGGCCTGGCCGGCACGCTGTCGACCTCGTACAGCGACCCGTTCACTGTCGCCCGCCAGTTCGCTTCACTGGATCTGCTCAGTGGCGGCCGCGCCGGCTGGAACGTGGTGACCTCGCCACTGGAGGGTTCGGGCCGCAACTACGGCCGGCCACACCCGGAGCATGCGCTGCGCTACCAGATCGCCGATGAGTATCTGGACGTCGTGCAGGGGCTGTGGGATTCGTGGGATGACGACGCCTTCGTGCGTGAGCGCGACAGCGGCACCTTCTTCGCATCGGAGAAATTCCGCCGCCTCGACCACAAGGGCCGCTTCTTCCAGGTGGAAGGCCCGCTCAACATCCAGCGTTCGCCGCAGGGACAGCCGGTAATCTTCCAGGCCGGTTCGTCTGACGACGGCATCGCGCTGGCCGGCAAGTACGCCGATGCGGTGTTCACCCATTCGCCGTCGCTGGAAGAAACCCGTGCATTCACCCAGAAGGTGAAGAACTCGGCGATCGCCCACGGCCGCAGCGGCAATGACGTGAAGATCTTCCCGGGCATCGGCCCCATCGTCGGCCGCACCGCCGAGGAGGCCGAGGCCAAGTATCAGGCGATTGCCGCGTTGGCCACGCTGGAGGATGCACTGGCGTACCTGGGGCGCTTCTTCGATCACCACGACTTCAGCCAGTACGACCCGGATGCACCGTTCCCGGAGCTGGGTGACATCGGCAGCAATTCGTTCCGTTCCACCACCGACCGCATCAAGCAGGATGCGCGTGAGAAGGGCCTGAGCCTGCGCCAGGTGGCGTTGGAAGCGGTGAGCCCGCGACCAAACTTCATCGGCACGCCGGAGCACGTGGCCGATGAGCTGATCCGCTGGTTCGACGCCGGTGCCAGCGACGGCTTCATCCTCGGTTTTGCGGCGCAGCGCGAAGGCCTGGACGATTTCGTGACCCAGGTGCTGCCGATCCTGCAGGCGCGCGGTTACCACCAGCGCGAGCTGGAGGGGCAGACCCTGCGCGAACATCTGGGCCTGCCCTACAAGGCCAGCCGTCATTCGACCGATGCCGAGCCGGCGCGGAAGGCGGGGTAGGGCAATGAGCGGAGAAACTGCGGCAGCACCGGGCCATGCCCGGCGGGATTCCCAAACGACTGGCGTATTGCCCGAGATCGCGGCACGCGCCGAGGCAACCATCGCGATCCGCCATGACCTGCACCGCCACCCGGAGCTGGCCTTCGAGGAGCGCCGCACCAGCGCCCGTGTGGCCGAGTTGCTGCAGCAGTGGGGCTATGAGGTGACCACCGGTCTCGGCGGCACCGGCGTGGTCGGCACGTTGCAGCGTGGGCAGGGCGGCCGTCGGCTGGGGCTGCGTGCGGACATCGATGCCTTGCCGATCCACGAAGACTCGGGGCTGGCCTACGCCAGCCAGACCGACGGCCTGATGCATGCCTGCGGTCATGATGGTCACACCGCCATCCTGCTGTCCGCCGCGCATTACCTGGCCCATCACGGCAATATCGACGGCACCTTGCAGCTGGTGTTCCAGCCAGCCGAGGAAACCGGCTCGGGTGCATCGAAGATGATTGCCGACGGCCTGTTCGAGCGCTTCCCGGTGGATGCGATCTATGGGCTGCACAACTGGCCCGGCGTACCGGTCGGCCACTTCGGCTTCGTCGACGGCCCGGCGATGGCGTCGGTCGACTGGGCGCGGCTGAAGGTGATCGGCAAGGGCGGCCACGGTGCCGAGCCGCAAGGCAGCGTGGACCCGATCCTGGTCGCCGCGCACATCATCACTGCATTGCAGAGTGTGGTGTCGCGCAATGTCGACCCGCGGCAGATGGGCGTGGTCACCGTCGGTTCGATCCACGGTGGGCAGGCCGCCAATGTGATTCCGGACGTGGTCGAGCTGAAGCTGACCGTGCGCGCATACCTGCCCGAGGTGCGCGACACGCTGCGCCGCCGGGTGACCGGGATTGCCGAGCAGACCGCTGCCGCTTTCGGGGCACGCGCCGAAATCGAGTTCCCGCGTGGCTTCCCCAGCGTGATCAACCACCCGCAGCAGACCGCCTACATCCGCGACGTGGCCGTACAGGGCTTCGGCCACGAACAGGTGGTGCCGGAGTTCGCGCCGCGCACCGCCAGCGAGGACTTCGCTTTCCTGTTGCAGGCACGGCCCGGGAGTTTCGTGTTCGTCGGCAACGGCGACAGCGCACCGTTGCACAGCCCGCGCTATGTGTTCAACGACGCCGCCATTGCACCCGCTGCCAGCCTGTGGGCGCGGCTGGCCGAAGACTATCTGGTGAAGGACGTGGCATGAGCAGCAACGAACGCTTTCTCTATACCTCGGTGGATGACCCACTGGCGCGGCCGCTGTTCGATGGCCTGGAGCAGGAGTACGACAGCCGCTACGCCGACGTGCGTCGCCGCATCGGCGGCAGCGCCCGCGAGGAGCTGCAGCGCTACCCGGCGCAGGCCTTCGCCGCACCGGTAGGGGCGTTCGTGCTGCTGCTGCGTGATGGCGCTGCCATCTCGGGTGGCGCCTTCATGCCGCACCGCGATCCGGACACTGCCGAATTCAAGCGGATCTGGACGCTGCCGGGGCTGCGCCGCCAGGGCATCGCGCGGCGCGTGCTGCAGGAGCTGGAAGAGCAGGCTGCGCGGCAAGGGTACCGGCGGGTGTTCCTGACCACCGGCTTCCGCCAGCCTGAAGCTGTTGGTCTGTACCTCAGCCACGGTTACACCGCGCTGTTCGATCTGAATGCTGACCCGGAAACCGTTGCGCATCTGCCGTTCGAGAAGCACCTGCGGGCGACGACGCCTGTCGTTACCCCTGCACAGGTACTGCTGCACGGAGCCCACGCATGAGCACACCGTCGACCGCGCTGGAGGGCATCGCCGCTCGTCCGGCGCCCGGACCGGCACTGAAGATCGTGCCGGCCCGGCATCCGCTGCAGGTCTTCGGCACGGTACTGGCACTGGCGCTGATCCTGATCGGGCTGCAGTCCGTGCTGGGCAATCCGCGCTGGGGCTGGGGCACCTTCGCCGAATGGTTCTTCGCACGCCCGGTACTGGAAGGCCTGGGTCGCACGCTGCTGCTGACCGCGCTCGGTACCGGCCTCGGCTTCGCACTGGGCACCTTGCTTGCGTTGGCCCGCGTCTCCGGTTCGCCGCTGCTGTCAGCGGTGTCGTGGGGCTATGTGTGGCTGTTCCGTTCGATCCCGTTGCTGGTGCTGTTGTTGCTGCTGAACAACCTGGGCTACCTGTACAGCACCATCGAACTGGGCGTGCCGTTCACCGGCATCAGCCTGTTCTCGTACCCGACCACGCAGCTGATCGGTGTGTTCACCGCCGCGGTGCTGGGCCTGACCCTGAACCAGGCGGCGTTCTCGGCCGAGGTGATCCGCGGTGGCATTCTTTCGGTCGACCACGGCCAATACGAGGCCTCGGCCGCGCTTGGCCTACCGCGGGGCCGCCAGGTGCGCCGCATCATCCTGCCGCAGGCAATGCGCTCGATTCTGCCGGCCGCGTTCAACGATGTGATCGGCCTCGCCAAAAGCACTTCGGTGGTCTACGTGCTGGCGTTGCCGGAGCTGTTCTACACCGTGCAGGTGATCTACCGCCGTAACCTGGAAGTGGTGCCGCTGCTGATGGTGGCCACGGTCTGGTACCTGGTGATCCTGACCGTACTTTCACTGCTGCAGCGGCGCGTGGAACAGCGCTTCGCGCGCGGCCAGCTGCAGCGCGAGCGCTCGGTGTCGCGGGTGTCGTCACCGGTGCGGACATCCAGTGATGCTGCGCCGCGCGTGGCCAACCGCCCGCGCATCGCCACCCAGGTGGAAGCGGGCGAGGGTGCGGCGGTATCGCTGCGTGGCGTGGGCAAGGTGTTCGGCGATCAGCCGGTGCTGGAAGACGTGAACCTGGAGCTGCGCGCCGGCAGCGTGACGGTGCTGATCGGCCCGTCCGGCGCCGGGAAATCCACGCTGCTGCGGTTGATCAACCACCTGGAACGTGCCGACAGCGGCTACGTGACCGTCGGCGGCCAGCTGATCGGTTACCGCCGCGAGGGTGACACGTTGTACGAACTTCCCGAGCGCGAGATCCGCCGTCGGCGTGCCGAGGTGGGCATGGTGTTCCAGGGCTTCAATCTGTTCCCGCACCTGACCGCATTGGAGAACATCATCGAGGCGCCAATCGCGGTGCGCGGCGTGCCGCGTGCGCAGGCCGAGCGGCAGGCGCGCACGCTGCTGGAGCGGGTCGGCCTGGCCGACAAGGCCGATGCGTTCCCGCGCCAGCTGTCCGGTGGCCAGCAGCAGCGCATCGCGATTGCCCGCGCGCTGGCGCTGCAGCCGAAGGTGCTGCTGTTTGACGAACCCACGTCGGCGCTGGACCCGGAACTGGTGGCGGAGGTGCTGAGCGTGATCGAGGAACTGGCCCGTTCGGGTACCACGCTGGTGATCGTCACCCATGAGCTGAGCTTCGCCCGCCGCGTGGCCGACCACGTGGTGATGATGGACCAGGGCCGGGTGATCGAGCAGGGCACGCCCGAGGCCCTGTTCGAGCGCCCGCGCCAGCAACGCACCGCCGATTTCCTGGCCAAGACCCTGTAACCCTCAAGGAATGCCATGAGCCCTGCAGCACCCCGTCGCCCCTCACGCAGCACCTTGTTGATCGCAGGCGTGCTGGTCGTCGGCATCGCCGGCATCGTCTACTCGCGCGTGCGCCAGACCCCGGATGCCGGCGCCGTGGCCGCGACCAGCCTGGCCGGCGCGAACACCGCCATCCTGAAGGGCACGCTCGACCCGAAGGCGCAGGCCTTGATTCCGGCTCGCTACCGCTTCGTCACGCCGGGGGCGTTCACCGTGGCGACCCATCCGGGGCAGCTGCCGCTGGCCGACTACGGCGCCGACAGCAAGGACGTGGTCGGCATCGAGCCGGACATCGCGCGCCTGATCGCCGATGCGCTGGGCCTGAAGCTGGTGGTCGTGCCGGTGGCCTGGGCCGACTGGCCGCTGGGGCTGGAATCGGGCAAGTACGATGCGGTGCTGTCGAACGTGACGGTCACCGAGGAGCGAAAGAAGAAGTTCGATTTCTCCAGCTACCGTTACGACCTGCTGGGCATCTACACGCGCAGCGACGGGCCCATCCAGAAGATCGAAAAGCCGGCCGACGTTGCCGGGCTGAAGGTGGTGGTCGGTGCCAGCACCAACCAGGATCAGATCCTGCGGCAGTGGGACCAGCAGAACATCGCTGCCGGCTTGAAGCCGGTGGAGTACCAGTACTTCGATGACGCGGTGGTCGGCCGGTTGGCGGTGATCACCGGGCGGGCCGATGTCTCGTTCGAGCCCAATGCCACCGGCGCGTACTCGGCACGCGACGGCAAGGTGCGGCGCGCGGGCCTGTTCCCCGGTGGCTGGCCGAACGCTGCGGCGATCTCGGTGACCACCCGCAAGGGGAGCGGCCTGGCTGATGCGGTGACGCAGGCGCTGAACACGCAGATTGCCAGTGGTACCTATGCGCAGGCGCTGAAGCGATGGAACGTGGCCGAGGAAGCCGTGCCGCAGTCGCAGACCAACCCGCCGGGATTGCCAACGTTGCAATGACACCGGGCGTGGCCCGGCGCTACCTCCGTCTTTGTAGAGCCGAGCCATGCTCGGCCGCTTTACCAACGCGCTTCCAGCGTTCTGAACGGTTTCGCCAGGCGCACGCCCTCGGCGTCGAAGTCGGAAACGCTACGCCCATCCACACGCACCGTCTTCGGCATGGTGCGCGCCGGCCACCAGACCTTCAATGCCGTCCCGCTGCGCAACCCCTTGCCCAGCGTGACCGTCAGCATGCCGTCGCGCTGCCGCGCCTGCATCTGCAGCGTGCCATACGCTGTCGGCAGGCGTTCCACAGCCAACCCATCGCCCCCCACCCACGACGGCGGCGTGCCCGGCAGCAATGACAACGCATCATCGTCTTCGCGCATCAGCATGCCGAACAGCGTGCGGCCGTACTCGGCACCAATCCAGGTATGCGGCATGTCGCCCAGGTAACGCGGAAAACGTAGGCGTGAGTGCACGACCTCAGCCAGCACCTGCCACTCAAGCGGGCGCCGATCATGCAGCAGTCCCTGCAGCAGCTCATCGGCCACCTGCGGCTGGCCCAGGTGCACATAGCTCAGCACGTTGCGGATCTCGTACGGCGTGTAGGCATACAGCGCACCGGGCTGGCTGCGCTTGCGCACGTCATCGAGATAGCGGGCGAAGGTGGTACGCAAGGCTTCTGCGGGCAGTACGCTCTGCGCCCCGGTGGGGTCCAGCGCGATCGATACGCCGGTGGGATCGCCATCGCCCAGGTCGGCCGAGGAGGGAATGAAGTCGATGCCCTTCCACGCCATCGTCGCCCGGATCGAGGCGTGCAGCGCGTCGTAAAGCAGTTTGTACTGTTCGCGTGCCCACACTGCGGTCTCGTGGTCGCCCAGCGATTCGGCCAGCCACGCGCCGTCGTGCCAGCCCTTCAGGCCCCAATAGTCGTCCCAGTAGCTGTGGGTGGGAGACGGATAACCCTCATGGCTGATCGACGGCGCAAGAATGCCCGCGAAGCGCTCCGGCGCTGGCTGGTCGGCCTTGTAGCCGGGCGCCAGCGTGCGTTCGCGCAGTTCCTGCAGGAAGTGCAGCGCGGCCTTCACCTTGGGCAGGTAGGCACGCACCGATTCCGGTCCACCATCCAGGCGCGCGACATCGGCCACCAACGCGACGTACTGCCCTTGGCTGTCGTACTCGATGTCCGATCCAAAGCCGGTGTTGACACTGCCATCGTCGTTGAGGATCGGCGAGACCAGGCCGTTGGCATGCACGCCGTGTTCGCTGTACCAGGCCAGGTAGTCGCGCGCGACGCGTGCTTCGCCCATGCGCAGCAGCACCGCCGAGGTGGCCATGCCGTCGCGGATGAAGGAGCGGTTGTAGTTGCGGGGCCCGGGCTGCATGGCCGGGCCGGTCTGGTTGATCAGCATGTAGGCGGCCTGCGCGCGCAGCATGTCGACCAGTGAGGGATCGGGCAGGCGCAGCCCGACCTGGCCCAGCCGTGCCTGCCAGTCCGCAGAGGCCTGCGTGGCCAGGGAATCGAACGCGGCATTGGCATCGTTGGGCAGCGCAGCCAGATCAAGCGCAGGCGCTTCGGGCAGCATGCCGTTGGCATCGCCGGCGGCAGTGCCCAGCGGGAACGCGACCACGATGGCATCGCTGGCGCCCGGTGCCAGTGATACACGGTAGTTCAACGCAGCCGAGGCAAGACCCTCGTCGTCGCGCGCCTGTTGCGTGGAGGGCAGCTGGCCGGCAGCGAGGATCGCGGTGATTTCCGTTGCGCCATCCCTGCCGAACGGCGCCGCGCCGGACGCAGCCACTGGCGTGAGCGACTGCAGCAGCATGCGGCCATTGATGCGCACGGATTGCCTGTCGATGGCCACATCGCGGATCGGCGACAGCCCGCCGTTCTGCCATGGCGGGTTCATCTGCATCGGGCGCACGACCAGGCTGAGCGTGCCGTCGATCCGGGTCCTGCCGGTGTTGTGCAGGCGATGGCGGAGGAAGGTCACCGGCTGGCCACCACGTTCGATGGCAAACACTTCGCTGCGCAGTTCCAGCCCGGGCTGCGGCGACCAGGTGGCGGAGGGCATCGGCTTCCAGCCATCACGCAATGCATGCTGCACGTTCTGCCCGGCGGCACCTGCAGTGCTCCCATTGGCGCTGCGCCAGATCGGCTGCACCAGCGGCGCTCCCTTGAACGCTTCCAGGTTGCCGTACTCGTCGAAGATCGATTTCTGTCGTCCGCCATGCACGCCGACCGCAGTCCAGTAGGTCTGCTGCATCTGCAGCGAGGCCGGGAACAACGCGCGCTGCGCACCACTGGCGGCGATCTGGTACTGCTTCATCGGTGTCATTACGGCTTTGGGGCCGAGCAGGCGCAGTCGCGCCACCTGCGGTGCGGCGCCGTCCACGCTCAGCCGGAACGCCCGCAGGGATTGGGCGTTATCTGCGGCCAGCCAGCTCTGCCGATGACTGGCCGCCTGAGCGTCGTGCGCCCAGTCGTGCCAGCGACCCCGGCCGTCCTGCGCCTGTAAACGGGCAGCGCCGCGCGCGCCATCAGCCCATTCAACCAGCAGACCCGCAGTAGGTTGAGCGCGGGGCAGCGTGATCTCAAGCGCGTGGGATCCATTCGTGCCGGCCGGAATCGCGACGGTGCCGCCGCCTTGCCAGAGTGCCGCTGCCTGCATTGCATCCACGCCGCTGACGCGTGCGCTGAGCGTGCTGTCCAGTGGCTCCAGCTCGAAGATCGACACGCCCCAATCGGAGGTGCGCTGCGGGCTGGCCAGCCGCAGGTAGCGCGCCTGCCGCGGCGCGAAGTACAGCGTTTCCACATCGCCCAGTGAATCGGCCATGGTGTACGCGGTATGCCACTGCGTGCCATCCATTGAGGTCTGCAGTGAATAGCCTTCCGGGTTGGAGACATCCCAGGTGAGGCGGGCGCCCGCCAGCTGGGTGGGCGCGCCCAGGTCGATCTGGAACCAGTGGCCGGGGCTGAAGGCGCCGCCGGTGACGGTCTTCGGATCGCCGTCGATCAGGTGGCCGATCGCCATCGCCGGCACCTGCTGCGAGGAACTGCTGGCCTGCCATTGGCTGCGCGGGGGGAGGGTCTGTGCCTGCGCGCTGTAGGCCAGCGCGGCCAACAGCAGGGCCGCGGCAGGACCCAACTGGAAAAGCGGGGTGGAGACCTTGGAGCGTTCGGCGCGCAACGTCATTACGGACAGCCTCGCAGGTTCGGCCGGAATCGGGCGAGCGCTACGCTAGCAAGGGATGTAATCGGTTACATGACGCACTGCAATAGCGCCAGGCTGTGCGTGGCGTGTCGGAGGCATGACCGCGTTGACGGCTATGGCTCTGGACGCGCGCCCTGGAAGGGCTAGCTTGGGTGGAGGCCAAGGAGTTCAATATTAGGTTGTCATTTGACAACCTTCGTTGGGCAGGTGCAGACTTCGGAGAAGGCGGATGTCTCGTGTGCGTCACCCCGACAAGGACATTGAAGCCGCATTGCGATTTGCGGAAGCAAGGGGTTGGAGATTGCGGGTAGGCGGCAGCCATGCGTGGGGGCGGATGTACTGCCCCTACAACGACAGCAAATGCCGGTGCGGGGAATTCTGCGTCGTGAGCATCTGGAGCACGCCACGCAACACCTGCAATCACGCCAGAGCGCTGCGCCGTGTGGTCGAGAACTGCAGCCGTGAGCAATGAGAACGGTGCGAGCCGAAACGAGGTGGGCAGATGATGGAATTCAATTTCACCCTGAAGTATCGCCTGCCGGACGCGTACGACGATGGCGGCATGCTGGAGCAGCGACTTGTGGAAACGGGTTGCGATGATGCGCTGCTGGGCATCGGGCGACCCGGCCGGATGGCGCTGGCATTCTGTCGTGAGGCTGACAATGCCGGTGCTGCCCTGGCGTCGGCATTGGGCGATGTACAGCGTGCCGTCCCGGGGGCCGAGCTGGTCGAAGTAAGCCCCGATCTGGTGGGGTTGACCGATGTGGCGGACCTGTTAGGGGTATCGCGCCAGAACATGCGCAAGCTGATGCTGGCCAACCCGCAGTCATTTCCTTCACCGGTCCACGAAGGGACGACGTCGATCTGGCATCTGGCTGACATCCTCGACTGGCTGCAGGCGCGCGGCAGTGGGAAAGTCACCTCGGAAATGGCGGAGCTTGCTACCGCGGCGCTGCAGCTCAACCTGGCCCGCGAAGGGCGCAGGTTGCAGCCAAAGGTGTAGTGCGGGCCACGGCCGGCACCCACCCGGAAAGCGAGGCGTTACAACTCCACCGTCTCCCACCAGCGCGTACCCGCCTGCGGCGCCTGCATGTCCAGCGCTTCGCCCATCATCGGCGTGGCCACCGGCACGTTCTTCGCGGCCGCCAATGCGGTGATGCGCTCGAACGGCTGCTGCCATGCGTGCAGGGCCAGGTCGAAGGTGCCGTTGTGGATCGGCAGCAGCCACTTGCCGCGCAGGTCCAGGTGCGCCTGCAGCGTCTGTTCCGGCTGCATGTGCACGAACGCCCAGCGCGGATCGTAGGCGCCGGTCTCGATCATGGTCAGGTCGAACGGGCCGTACTTCTCGCCGATGGCCTTGAAGCCGTCGAAGTAGCCGGTGTCGCCGCTGAAGAAGATGCGGAAGTCGTCGTCCTGGATCACCCACGACGCCCACAGGCTGCGGTCGCTGTCGCCCAGGCCGCGGCCGGAGAAGTGCTGGCCCGGGGTGGCGGTCAGGCGCAGGCCGCTGGCCTCGGTCGATTGCCACCAGTCCAGCTGTTCGACCTTGCTGGCGTCCACACCCCAGGCAATCAGCTGGTCGCCGACGCCGAGCGGTGCAATGAAGCGCGCGGTCTTGCCAGCCAGCTGCATGACCGCGGCATGGTCCAGGTGGTCATAGTGGTTGTGCGAGAGGATCACACCGGCGATCGGCGGCAGCGCGTCGATGCTGATCGGTGGCGCATGGAAGCGGGCCGGGCCCATCCACTGAACCGGCGAGGCGCGCTCGGAGAACACCGGGTCGGTCAGCCAGTACTGGCCACGCAGCTTCAGCAGGATCGTGGAGTGCCCCAGCCGGAACAGGCTGCGGTCCGGCGCGGCGTCCAGCGTGGCGCGGTCCAGCGGCTGCACCGGAATGGGGTGGGCCGGGACGGTGCCCTTGGGCTTGTTGAACAGGAACGTCCACCAGATCTCCGCACCGTCGCGCAGGCCCATCGCCGGACGGGGCAGGGCATTGCGGAACTTGCCATCACGGTACTGCGGCGAATCGGGGAAGTCGGGGAGGGACCAGGACTTGCAGAAGGTGTAGGCGGTCACAGCGAGGATTCCAAGCAGGAGGACAAGGAGCAGGCGCTTCATGGGTGACGTCCGCTGGGTACACTGCACAGTGTAGTTTCGTCTTTTTCAAAAGTACACTGATGGGTGTAAAATGGTGGCGTCCGTTCAGTTATCCGGTCCCGCCATGCCCCGTGCCCCGCAACGCCTGACCGACCGCAAACGCGAGGCTATCGTGCGCGCGGCGGTGGAGGAGTTCCGTGCATCGGGCTACGAGGCGACCAGCATGGACCGCATCGCCGAGGTGGCCGGGGTCTCCAAGCGGACCGTCTACAACCACTTCCCGAGCAAGGAAGCGCTGTTCTCGATGATCCTGGAGGAGCTGTGGGAACGCAGCGTGGCCAGCGACGCACTGCCGTATCGCGCGGACCAGCCGTTGCAGGCGCAGCTGCTGCAGTTGCTGGGCCAGAAGCTGGAACTTCTCAGCGATGCCAACTTCATCGACTTGGCACGGGTGGCGATGGCCGAGGTCATCCACTCACCGGAGCGCGCGCAGGCCATCGTCTGCCGCATGGGCGAGAAGGAAAGTGGCGAGAGTGCCTGGATCCGCGCAGCAATTGCCGATGGCCGCCTGCGCGAGGTGGATCCGGACTTTGCCGGCCACCAGTTGCACGGCCTGGTGAAGAGCTTTGCGTTCTGGCCGCAGGTCACGATGGGGCAGCCACCGCTGACCGCGCAGGAACGTGCGCGCGTGGCCGAATCGGCGGTTGCGATGTTCCTGGGTTTCTACGCGGTCTAGCTGGCGGCGAAGCGGAGGAACTCGTCGGCCGGCAGCGCCGCCGAGTACAGATAGCCTTGGCCGACATCCACGCCCAGGGCCCGCAGCTTCTGCTCCTGCGCCAGGGTTTCGGTACCTTCGGCCACCACGATCGCGCCGCAGCGGTGCGCAACCTCGACGATGAAGCGCACGATCGACTGCGACTTGGCGTCGGACAGTGTGGCGATCAGCGCCTGTTCGATCTTCACCTCGGCGATGGCCAGCTGCGAGAGCAGGATCAGGGTTGAATAGCCAGCGCCGAAATCATCCAGCGACAGGGTGACCTCCGCCGCCAGCAGCTGTGTGATGTTGGCATCGATCACGTCGCGCTCGACGATTTCGGTCCATTCGACGATCTCCAGGCGCAGCATCGCACCGGGGATGTCATGCAGTTGTAGCAGTTCCTGCAGGCGCAGGCCGAAGTCGGGCAGGCGCAGGGATTCGGCTGACACATTGACTGCGATGGTCAGCGCCGCGCCGTCCTGCCGGCAGTGCTGCAGGAAGTGCACCGCCGACTGCAGCGTGGCCCATTCCAGGTCTGCCAGCCGGCCCTGCCGGCGCAGCAGCGAGATCACCCGCATCGGTGCAATCGGCCGGCCTTCGCCATCGCGCATGCGCAGCAGCGCTTCGGCGCCGACCAACTGGCGGTCCTGCAGGCGATGCTTGGGCTGGTAGCACAGCGGTGCATCGCCCTGCTGCAGCCAGCGTTCGAGAGCGACTTCGATCAGGGCGTCGATCTCGCTGTCGCGCTGGATCGGGTCGTCGAAGAACACGACGCCCGATTCGATCGCACTCATCGTCAGGGTGATCGCCCGGAACGGCAGGTGACCGTCGTCTGTATTGGTTGGGGGCTTGAGTTCGACTACCGCGCAACGGAACAACGGGCGGAAACCCGGCCAATCGCGGCCCACCCGTTCGGCCAGGTTGCTGGCCAGCTCGGTGATCTGCGGTTGCGTACGTAGTTCGGACAAGGACAGGTCGCGCACCAGGATCGCCAGCGCGGCATCGCCGAACTGGTAGATCTCCAGTTGCCCGGCCGGCAGCGAGGGCAGCAGCCGATGTACTTCTTCGGTGCTGTCGCGCTGCCACAGGCCGCTGTCCTGCAGCGGACCGTAGCGCAGGCGCAGATCGCGCAGGTTGCCCATCTCGGCCACGATCAGGCAGGCCTTGCCGAGGCCGTCGTTGTCTCGCCAGTACTGCTGCAGACGTTCGCCCAGCGCACGCATGTTGGGCAGGCCGCTGATCGGATCGATGCGCAGCCAGGCCTGTTCGCGCTGGCGTTGGGCATCGATCTGCGCATCGTTGTAGACCAGTGCGAACACCGCGCCGAGCATCAGCAGTGAGAGTGGCAGTGCCAGCAGGCGCTGGATTGCCAACTCCTCCACGGGTAGCTGATGGGCGCCGATGATTGCTACCCCCAGTGCCAGGCCTAATGCAGTGACGACGATACGAACGCCCCAGGCGTGCAGGATCATGCGCAGCGAGAGTTCATTGAGCATGCGCGGGTGCAGGCGCCTGCGCAGCCAGACGCCGGCCAGCATCTGCAGCGTGGCCTCGAGGCCGGCAGGCAGGAAATACTGGGTGCCGGCGAACTGGTAGCGGGCCAGCAGGCTGGCGCCCAGGCAGGCCAGGCCACCGCGCCAGCCGCCGAGCAGGCCGCTGACCAGCAGGATGTCGAAGCCGAGGTGCAGCTTGACCACGCCCTGGGTGTAACGGGCCACGAACCAGGAATTGAACAGGTAGATCAGGCCCAGTGCCACGCCCAGATACAGGCGTCGGCCTTCAATGGCATGGCCGGCACGGCGGGTGGCGATCAACAGCACCCCGATCATGCCGATCACTGCGGTGGCCTGCAGCAGGTACAGCGGCAGGCTGGGCAGGGCGCTGTCCAGGACCTGGGCCGAGACCCGTGAAAGCGCATCCATAGCAGGTTCCCGCCTGTGACCGACGGCCAGTGACCCGCAGCGTAGTCGCAGCAGGGCGCAGGTTCAATTGCGCTGGCTGCGTTCGGGCAGGAGGTGTTCGGCCATGAAATCCACGAACGCGCGTACACGCGGCTGCTGATGGCGATGGCTTGGCCAGAGGGCCCAGAAGGTGCTTCGCTCGGTGCTCCATGGGTCCAGAACGCTGACGAGCGAACCGCGGTCCAGCGCATCACGCGTGGCGAAGTCGGGCAGGCACGCGATGCCATGGCCATCGATGGCCATGTGCAGGATCGTCTCAAGATGATTGGCGGTCATCGCTGCAGTCAGCCGCGTTCCAGAGCTTCCCTCATGCACGGGCAGTGGCCAGCGTTCGATCAGGCCGGTGCCGGGAAAGCGATGGAGGAGGCATGCGTGGCCGCTCAGCTCGTCCGGGTGCTGCGGCGTGCCGCGCTGGGCGAAGTACGCAGGGGCGCCCACGCACAGCAGGCGGGTACTGCCGAGGTTGCGGCCGTGCAGCCGGGAGTCGGCGGGGCTGCCTGTGCGGACGACGGCATCGAAGCCTTCCTCGATGACATCGACCAGGCGGTCGCTGAAGTGCAGGTCGAGTTCGATGGCGGGGAAGCTGTGCGCAAACGCCGAAAGCACCGGCAGCATCAGACCGCTGGCGAGTGGAAGACTGACCTTCAGGCGACCGCTGGGCGCGGCCTGGGCATCGGTCAGATCGCGTTCTGCCGCGGCGACCTCGATCATGATGCGGCGGCAGCGTTCAAGGAACTGCTCGCCTTCGGCAGTCAGGCTGACGCTGCGGGTATTGCGATTCAGCAGGCGGGCGCCCAGGCGCTCTTCCAGCCGGGCGATGGTCTTGCTTGCGGCCGAAGGGGTGATGCCACGCTGTCGTGCTGCGGCCGCGAAGCTGCGTGCTTCGGCAACCAGAACGAAGAGGCTGAGACCAGCAAAGCTGTCCATGACGTGGCCATTGATGACGTTTGTGTCATTAAAGTATGGAGCGAATGACGGATTCTTACGCAATAGCGTCGTCGATAGCATCAATGCGGTGGCGCTTCGCCACGCTCGAGTCTCATCGACATGCCTGTTGCCTCTGCTGAGACGGCCGGATCATCACGCTTTGGCGTGGTGCTGGCAGGCTGTCTGACGGCGCTCACCATTCCCTTGAGCATTGCCAGCCCTGCCGTGGGCATTCCTGCCATCCGGGACGCGCTGGGCGGTTCCCCTGCGGCGTTGTCCTGGATCATCAACGCCTATCTGTTGACCTACGGCTGCACCACGCTGGTGGCCGGTGGACTGGCCGATCTGCATGGCAGGCGCCGGATCTGGATTCTGGGCGGCGCGTTGTTTGCACTCGTCACCGGCCTGATTCCCTTGATGCCCGATGTGGCGTGGATCAATGTCCTGAGACTGCTTCAGGGGATGGCGGCGTCGGCAGCGTTTGCCGGCGCGATGGCGTCGCTGGCGCAGGTGTTCGACGGCCAGGCGCGGGCAAGGGTGTTCAGCCTGATCGGCACCACTTTTGGTGCAGGGGCCGCAGGCGGACCGCTGCTGGCGGGCGGGTTGATCGATGCGCTGGGCTGGGAATGGGTGTTCTTCCTGCCTGCGTTGCTGGCGGCACTGACCGTACCGCTGGTCGCCCTGTCATCCGCCGAATCGAGAAACGCCGGTTCGCCACGCCTGGATTGGCTGGGGGCCATCACCTTCATGCTGGCGCTGGGCTCACTCACCTACGCCATGATCGTGCTGCCGGAACGTGGCCTGTTGCATCCGCAGACGCTGGTACTGCTGGCGCTCTCGGTGGTGTTGCTGGGCGTGTTCATTGCGGTTGAGCGCTCCCATCGAACACCGCTGCTGGATCTCGGGTTGTTCCGCAACCGGCGTTTCGTTGGCGTGCAGATTCTGGCCGCTGCCCCTGCGTTCTCCTACGTCGTCCTTCTGGTCGTGCTGCCGGCTGGCTTCATAGGTGTTGAAGGACTGCGACCCACCGAGGCTGGACTGGCGATGGCAGCACTGTCTGCACCCTTGCTGGTTGTTCCCCTGGTTGCCGGCTACCTGCTGCGCTGGATTCCGGCGCGGACGCTGTGCTGTGCGGGCCTGCTGATCGGCGCGCTTGGGCTGGCATGGCTGGCGCAGGTGTTCCAGTTCCCGTCGGTGCGCTGGATGCCGATGCTGGTCATCGGAATCGGCATCGGCCTTCCCTGGGGGATCATGGATGGCCTGGCGGTCAGCGTGGTCGGCAAGGAGCAGGCCGGCATGGCCGCTGGCATCTTCAACGCGATGCGACTGGCAGGCGATTCCATTGCCCTCGCGCTTGTCGGCATCATGCTCTCGGCCCGGATTGGCGGGAACATGATGCCGGAGGCCGGCGTCGTGGCCCGTGCCGCCGTGCACAGGCTGTCCACGGGCGACCTTGGCGGAGCGGTGGAGGCATTGCCCGGCGTTTCGAGAACGGCGCTTGCCCAGGCATACGTGGAGGCCGTCCGTGGCCAGCTTTTTGTCCTGGCGATGGCGACCGTGCTGACCGCCATCGTGCTTGGGTACCTGTTGCGCGAGAGGTCGAGCCTGGACTGAGCAGGGGCAGTCAGTAGCGTGGGTCGGCGATGGCTGGCAGCACCAGTTCGCGCACGAAGCCGGACGGCGACAGCTGCAGCAGCGCACGCACCATGGTCACCACGTCGTGTACCGGGACAAGTTCGCCATCCCCGCGTGCTGCGGCCTCTGCCACCGGCACCGACAGTGCATCGTCGGTGTTGAGGTAGCCCAGCTGCAGGCTGGTCACCGCCAGGCGGCGATCGCGGAAACCCTCGCGCAGTGCATCGGCGATGCCGTTGAGCGCGAACTTGGATGCGCCGAACGCCACTTCCGGGCGGCCGCTGCGTGGCAGCGCCGAGGTCGAGCCGGTCAGCACCAGCTGCGGGCGTGGTGCGCCCAGCACCCGCGGCAGCAGGCGCTGCAGCAGCACCAGGGTGGCGGTGATGTTGACGTCGACCAGCTGGGTGAGCGCGGCATCGCTCTCGTCGAGGAAGGCGTACTCGTCGCTGAAGGCGGTCTCTTCCCAGATGCCCAGGTTGTGGATCAGCACATCCAGATCGGCCGGCGCCTGCGCTGCGATGTGATTGGCGGCCAAGGTAGGCTGGGACAGATCGGCCTCGATCCACTGCAGGGTGACACCCTCGAGGCATTCAAGGTCGCGCGGACGGCTGCGCGAAACGCCGATGACGGTGTCGCCCGCACTGCACAGGCCTTCCACGAATGCCCGACCGAGGCCCCTGCTGGCGCCGATGACCATCAGTTTCATGTTGCTTCCTTGTTGTACTGCGGCAGCCTCAATTGGCTGCCAGAACGGTGTCCCAGTCGGCGAACGCGCGCAGGCCGCTGCGCTCGGCGGTAATGATCGAGGCGGTGTTGTCGAGCTGGCAACGGTACTGAGGCTGCAGCCGGGCCGCCTGCGCGGACACGGCCATGGCGTGTACCAGCTGGCGCGCGTGCCCGCGACCGCGGGCATCGGGCAGGGTCAGCACGCCCATGTCGGCGAGGGCTGGATCCAGGCTCCACGGGTACATGCTTCCCGCGGCAACCAGCCGCTCGCCATCGAAGGCGCCGAACACCTGCCAGTGGTCCAGCTCGACCCAGGCGGCATCGAGATCCTCTTCGCTGGCGTTGGCCTGGAACACATCGAACGCGGCTGCGTCGGCCGGGTCGAGACGGCGGATATGTGGTGGTGCAGGGCGCGCGGCCAGGGCCGCAAGTTCTGCGGCAGGGAAGTAGAAGACACGATCCGCACCATGCGTGCGCTGGCCGAGCTGCTGCAGGCGCTGTTGCAGCTGTGCCAGTGTCCAGTGCGGTTGCGCGTGCAGGTGCAGGCGAGCCGCCAGGGCAGGGCGCAACAGTGCGCGAGCGGGGCCCACGACCGGCTGCAGCAGCATGCCGTCCTCGCCCTCATCGAAATCATCGCTGCACGCCAACTGCAGCTGTGGATCGTCCCGCAGCGTGCGCTGCCCGGAGAACACGCCGCGCCAGGTCGCATCGATCAACGGGGCAAACACATCATCCATGACCGGTGTCTCGCTCAGTGCCGGGGCAGGTCCACCTGCAGGCCGGCGGCCTTCCATTCGGGGTAACCGGCGGCGAGCCGCTGCGCGGTCAGTCCGGCCTCGCGCAGCATCGCCACCGCATCGTTGGACAGCACGCAGTAGGGACCGCGGCAGTACGCGACAATGTGGACGGCACGCGGCAGTTCGTCCATCCGTGCGCGCAGTTCTGTAACGGGAATGTTCAGCGCTCCGGGCAGGTGGCCCAGATCGAATTCCTCGCGCGGCCGCACATCCAGCAGCACCACGCTACTGCGTTGTTCCAGCAGCTGCTCCACGGTCAGTCCTTCCAGCGCATCGCGGCGCTGCAGGCTGTCGTGGATCACGCCGTGCATTTCGCTGCGCTGGTGATCGGCATAGTCGCGCAGTGCGGCCAGCAGGTTGCCCAGCGGGCCATAACCGCTGCGGTAGAGGATGCGCTTGCCGTCACGGCGGGTCTGTACCAGGCCGGCACGGCGCAGCTGCTGCAGGTGCTGGGAGGTATTGGCCACCGACAGGCCGGTCAGTTCGGCCAGGCGTTCTACGGCGCGCTCGCCCTGGGCGATGTGCTCCAGCAGGGCCAGGCGATGGGCATGGCCGAGCGTGCGGGCGATCTCGGCCAAGGCCTCAAGCGGCGAGGGTGGTGGCTCTGTTGCAGCGTTCATGCGGGGCACGCTAGCATCGCTCTATCATTCAAGCAAATAATTGAAGGTATGGGATATGTCTGGCCAGGCGACATTCGCGATGGATGCGGTGGTAGTCGGCGTGGGAGCGACCGCAGTGATGGACCTGTGGGCGGTGGTGCAGCGGCGGCTGTTCGGCATTCCCTCGTTGGATTTTGCGATGGTGGGCCGTTGGCTGGGGCACCTGCCCCGCGGGCAATTCCGCCACGACGGCATCGGCTGCGCGGCAGCGGTCGGTGGCGAGCGCGCGCTGGGCTGGACCGCGCATTACGTGACCGGGGTGGTTTTCGCAGCGTTGTTGCTGGCCGTGGCAGGGAGCGATTGGGTGCACGCACCCACCCTGTGGCCGGCGCTGGCCTTCGGCATCCTCAGCGTTGCTGCGCCGTTCTTCATCCTGCAGCCGGGCATGGGTGCAGGCATTGCCGCTTCGAAGACCCTGGCGCCGGGCAAGGCACGCCTGCGCAGCCTGGTGGCGCACAGCGTGTTCGGCGTGGGCATGTACCTTTCCGCGCTGCTGTTGGCCGCGGTCCGTGCAGGATGAGCGAAAATCGGCGGGGTCACCGGCAACAGGAACACCCCGGCATGGAAGCACCCAATCCCTTCACTGATGGCCTGCCGCTGCCGCTACCGTGGGCATGGCAGGAAGCGTTGGCCGATGCGCGCATCGAGCGGCAGTCGATCGGCGTATCGCGCGCGTATGTAGCCCGGGTGCAGCGACCAGGCCAGCCCGATGCCTTCGTGAAGTCGGAAGTGATCGACGCCTTCAGTGAGCTCGGTGATGAGATCGCGCGCCTGCGCTGGCTGCAGGAACAGGGACAACCGGCGCCAACGGTAATTGCCACCGCCGAAGAAGCGGGCCGGCGCTGGTTGCTGATGAGCGCGCTGCCCGGCCGCGACCTGGCTTCGTCGCCGGAACTCGCGCCGCAGCAGTTGGTGGAACTGCTGGCCGACGCGCTGCGCGGGCTGCATGCGTTGCCGGTGGCAGCCTGCCCGTTCGACCAGCGACTGGCCTCGCGCCTGCAGGCCGCGCAGGCCCGCGTCGAAGCGGGCTTGGTGGATGCCGATGATTTCGATGATGAGCGCCTGGGCCAGAGTCCGCAGCAGGTCTTCGCCGAACTGTGCAGCACCCGGCCCGATCATGAAGACCTGGTGGTCAGCCATGGCGATGCCTGCCTGCCGAACCTGATGGTGGTCGAGGGGCGTTTCAGCGGTTTCATCGACTGTGGGCGACTGGGTGTTGCCGACCGCTACCAGGACCTGGCGCTGGCCGCGCGCAGCCTGGTCCACAACTTCGGCGACACGCGTTGGGTGGCGCCGTTGTTCCAGCGCTATGGCGCGGTGGCCGACGAGCGTCGGCTGGCGTTCTACCGGTTGCTCGACGAGTTCTTCTGAGCCCGTGCATGGCTGGCGATGGCCGCGCAGATCAGGCCACCGACCACGCTCAAGTGTTCCAGCGCGAAGAACAGGGCCAGCTGCTGTTCCGCGCCGTGCTTGGTCCAGAAGGTATGCACGACGACGATGGTCAGCAGCATGAACACTGCCAGCGCGCCGCTGCCCAGCCAGAGCAGGCGATCAAGCAGCAGGCACAGTACGCCGCCCAGCAGCACCACCGCGCTGGCGATGTTGAACAGCGCGGGCGGTTGCAGCCCGGCCGCCTGCATTTCGGCCACGCTGTTGTCCCACGCCAGCAGCTTGGCCAGACCCGAGGACAGGAACACCACGGCCAGCAGCAGTCGGGCGAGGAACCACATCACGCGGCTGTCGAGCAGGGTGGAGATCATTCGTGGCATGCAGGAACTCCGGGTTGGGCATGGAACAGGTCGCGCAGCATCGGGCCTCAACCGCAGTTGAGGTCAAGGCTGGCTGAACGGAGCCCGATGGTGGCCAGGTCGACATCTACAAAATAAACGAACGTTCGTTCATGCTTGTGGCATGAGCCGAATCGACCGCAATGAGCAGCGCGTGACCCTGATCCTGCAGGCTGCCCTGCGGTGCTTCCTCGCCAAGGGATTCCACCAGACCAGCATGCGTGACATCGCGCAGGCGGCTGGCGTCAGCCTGGGCAACCTCTACAACCACTTCCCGGGCAAGGAAGCGATCATCCTTGCAGTGGCAGTGGCCGAGAGCGAAGAACTGGCACCGTTGCTGCGTCGACTGGCCGCGTCCGAAGGCGAGCGCGCACAGGTACTGGATTTCCTTCAGGACTTCCACGCACTGTGCCGCCAGCCGGAATGGGCGACGCTTGCCGTCGAAGTGCTGGCCGAGAGCGCACGCAATCCGGCCGTGGCCGAGGCATTTGCGGCCAATCGCAGGCAATTGCAGGCGACCCTGGCCGAAGCCCTGCAGCAGGTGGCACGGCGCGAACGTCGGCGTCCCGTGCTGGCCTCGGCATTGCAGGCGCAGGTGCTGCTGGATGCCATTGAAAGCGATGCGCTGCGTCGGGGGCTGGGCGAAGCCGATGGCATCGATGAGGCCTCGCTGGATCTTGGCCTGCTCGCGCTGCTGCTCGGGGCACGCGCATGAGTGCCGTTGACCGGCGATTGCACGGCCTTGATCTGGCGCGCTACCTGGCCCTGGCCGGCATGGTGCTGGTCAACTTCCGCCTGGCGATGGCCGTGCCGGCAGAGGGTGAGAGTTGGTTGGCAGGGTTCTTCCATCTGCTGGAAGGCAAAGCCTCGGCGACGTTCGTCACTCTGGCCGGTCTTGGCCTGGTGCTGGCCACGCAGCGGCAGGGGTGGTGGCCGGCCAGCGTGCAGACCTGGAGGCGCGCGCTGTTCCTGATGGTGCTGGGCCTGCTCAACCTGACTCTGTTCCCGGCCGATATCCTGCACTACTACGCGGTGTATTTCGCGTTGGCGGTGGTGTGGCTGCGTGCGTCGCCGCGGGTGTTGCTGGCCAGCATCGTGGGCCTGGCGGCGTATTCGTTCTGGGCGTTGCTGCACTGGGACTACAGCCAGGGATGGAACTGGCAGACGCTGGAATACGCCGACCTGTGGCAATGGCCGGGCGCGGCCCGCAACCTGTTGTTCAACGGCTTCCATCCGCTGCTGCCGTGGCTGTGCTTCTTCCTGCTGGGGATGCTGCTGGCACGCCTTCAGCTGTCGCAACCGCGGGTGCAGCGAGCATTGCTGGTGCTGGGGCTGCTGCTGATCGCGGCCGGCCATGGCGTGCAGCAGCTTGCGCAGGGAACGCCCTGGCAGGTGTGGCTGGGAACGCAACCGATGCCGCCGGGACCAGCCTACGTACTCACGGGTGCGGGCGCGGCGTGCAGTGTCATTGCCGCCTGCCTGTGGCTGACGCGTGTGCGACCGAGGGACTGGCTGGAGCCGTTCACTGCGGCCGGGCGCATGACCCTGACCCTGTATGTGGGCCACATCCTGCTGGGCATGGGCACGCTGGAAAGCCTGGGCCTGCTCGATGGCAGCGCGTCGCTCGCATCGGTGCTGCTGTGGGCGACGCTGTTCCTGATGCTGGCGACGGGCGCGGCATGGCTGTGGTCGTGGCAGTTCGCACGCGGCCCGCTGGAAGTGGTGATGCGACGCATCGCAGGCTAGTTCTCTGGTCGCGGCGAGCTGATGTTGTGACGGACATGTCTGTGTCGCGGCGAATGCATCTGCGATAGTGGCAGCAGGCAATACTTTCCGCTTGCATCCATGTCATTCGCTTCGGCGCAGCATCTCGGCGAAGTCCTGCAACAATCCTATGGCATCACTGCCACCGCCGTGGTGCCACGCCCGGTGGGTGCCGACGCCAATGCCAGCGTGTATCGCGTCGATGCGCGGCACGGGCAGTGGTGGTTGAAATGCCGCACCTACCAGGTCGCCCCAGCGGTGTGGGACAGCCTGCATTGGCTGCGCGGCACGCTGGGCATCGATGAGATCGTTGCGCCGTGGCCAGCATTGACCGGCGGCGCATCGGTACAGCGGTGGGGGCTGCAGTTCACCCTGTTCCCTTATGTGGAAGGGCAGTCCGGATTCGAGGCGGCGTTGAGCCGCACGCAGTGGAAGCGGTTGGGCGAGGTACTGCGGCGCCTGCACGGCGCGCAACTGCCAGCGCAACTGCAGCAGGCGCTGCCGATCGTACGGCTGGAAACCGCGGCGCTGGAGACGGTCGGTCAATGGCTGGCCGGCGAAGGCCTGGCGGCCGCGAAGGACGGGCTGGGCCGCGCATTTGTTTCGGTATGGGACCAGCAGCATGCGCGCATCGCGGCGCTGCATGCGCAGGCACGGGAGCTGCTCGTGGCATTGCAGGACGTACCGGTAGATCTGCATCTGTGTCACACCGACCTGCATGCCGGCAACCTGCTGATGGGCAATGACGGGGGCCTGCACCTGATCGATTGGGACGGCCTTTCGCTGGCCCCGCGCGAGCGCGACCTGATGTTCATTGGTGCGGCGGTTGGTGGGCGCTGGGGGCGCGAGAATCCGCTGGGCTTCGAGGAGGGCTACGGCAGCGACCGCGGCGATCCGCGCTGGATCGCCTGGTACCGGCACTGGCGCATCCTGCAGGACCTGATCGAGTTCCAGCAGGTGCTGTTGGGCAGCGATGGCGAGGAGCGTTCGCCGCAGTTGCGCCGGCAGTCGTTGCACTATCTGGGCGAGCAGTTCGCGCCGGGCAATGTGTTCGATGCGGCGGAGCGGGTGTATCGCGCACTGGATCAGGTTCTGGGCCGCTGCCAGGATCGCCCCGGGTAGAGTCGACTGTTGGTCGACTGCTCTTCGATTGGAACAGGCGAAGCCCGCGCTGCGCGCGAGGGTCGACTAGCAGTCGACTCTACCCAGGGCCTTTCCATGCACGGTCCATTGGCTTGTCGATGCAGGTGGTTCTTATTCGGCGGGCTTGGCCGCTGCAGAGGCCGCCGCGCTTGCAGCGCGGCGTGACAGCACGGCTTCGCGGTGGGCGATGTAGGCGTTGGCGGCGAGGATGATGCCGGCACCGATGATCGTCCAGCGGTCCACCGTTTCGTTGAACAGCAGCCAGCCGAACAGCGTTACCAGTGGCAGCTGCAGGAAGCTGATCGGGGTCAGGGCGGAGACTTCGCCCAGCCGTAGCGCGCGGGTCCACAACAGCTGGCCGACGGTGCCGAGCACGCCGGTGGCCAGCAGCCACAGCCACGCCATGCCGGAGGGCCAGACCCAGACGAACAGTGCCGGGACCAGCGACAGCGGCACCCAGAACACGTAGGTGTAGAGCACCACGGTGTCAGCGCTGTCGACACGGGTCAGCTGCTTGATCTGGATCGCCACCAATGAGCTGAGCACGGCGGCTGCCACCGCTACCAGGCTGCCCGCGGTGAAGCCGGCGGTACCGGGGCGCACGATCACCAGCACACCGATGAATCCAACCACCACCGCAGCCCAGCGGCGTACACGCACGGTCTCGCCCAGCCACAGCACGGCGGCGATGGTGACGAACAACGGCGTGGAGTACGAGAGGGAAACCGCCTGCGCCAGTGGCAGATGGCCCAGTGCCCAGAATGCGCACAGCATCGAACCCAGGCCAATCGCACTGCGCACGAAATAACGCGGCAGCTGCTGCGTTTTCAGTGGTGCATGGCCGGGGCGCAGCAGCATCGGCAGCAACGCGAGCAGGCCAAAGGCATTGCGAAAGAACGCCACTTCCTGGGTTGGTACGTACCGGGTGGCGTAGCGGATGGCGACGGCCATCAGGCCGAATGCCATCGTGCTGCCGAGCATCAGCAGCGCCGCCCGCATCGGGGTGGCGCTGGGGGAGAGGGCGGGGGTGTTCACCACTGTGCGCCGAGCAGGCGGGGCTCCGGTTCGATCGGCACGCCGAACTTTTCCAGCACCGAGGCCGAGATGCGTCGCGCCAGCGCCAGCAGCTCAGCACCGGTGGCGTTGCCGTAATTGACCAGCACCAGCGCGTGGCTCGGCGCGACGCCGGCATCGCCTTCGCGGAAGCCCTTCCAGCCGCAGGACTCGATCATCCAGGCCGCAGAGACCTTGCGCTTGTCGTCCTGTTCGGCCGGGAACACCGGCAGCTCGGGGAAGTGCTGCAGCAGTACGTTCACCTGTTCCAGTGGCAGTACCGGGTTCTTGAAGAAGCTGCCGGCGTTGCCCAGCACATCCGGATCGGGCAGCTTGCGGCGGCGGATCGCGATCACCGCATTGGCCACGTCCACGGCACTGGGCAGCTCCACGCCCTGTGCCTGCAGTTCCTCGCGGATGCCGGCATAGTCCATGCGCAGGTCGTGCAGCAGCGGCAACTTCAGCTCGATGGCGGTGATCAGGTAGCGATCGGGCTGCTGCTTGAACACGCTGTCGCGATAGGCGAAGCCACACTGTTCGTTGTCCAGCCGCACCCAGGCCTGCTCCTGGCAGTCCCAGGCTTCAACGGCCTGGATGAACTCGCCGACCTGCGCGCCATAGGCACCGATGTTCTGGATCGGCGCGGCACCGGCCGTGCCGGGAATCAACGCCAGGTTCTCCAGGCCGGACAGGCCTTCCTGCAGCGACCACATCACCAGGCCATGCCAGGACACGCCAGCGCCGGCGCGGATCACCGCATGGTCGGCGCGGTGCTCCAGGAAGCTGATGTCCCGGTTGCCGAACACCAGCACGGTGCCAGGCAGGTCTTCGGCGATCAGTACGTTGCTGCCGCTGCCCAGCACCAGCAGCGGGCCGCTGGCCACCTCGGGCAGCGCCAGCACGTCCGGCAGCAGTGCGGCATCGTGCAGTTCCAGCAGCTGCGCGGCGCTGGCCTGCACGTGGAAGGTGTTCAGCGCCTGCAGCGGCGCATTGCGGGTGAGCGTCCAGCGCAGCGGGGCGTTGCCGTCGACGGTGTCCATGGGCGCGCTCACAGTGGGGCCACCGCGCCGCGGCTCGGCGCTTCGCGGCGGCGACGGATCGCCTCCACGCATTCAGAGACCAACGCCGGGCCACGGAAGATCAAGCCGCTGTAGCACTGCACCAGCGCCGCGCCTGCGGCCATCTTGGCCACCGCATCGGCACCGGACAGGATGCCGCCGACGCCGACCAGCGGGACCGATTCGGGCAGGCGCGAACGCAGGCGGCGCAGTACCAGCGTGGACTGCTCCAGCACCGGCGCGCCGGACAGGCCGCCGGCTTCGTTGGCCTGCGGATCGCCGGCCACCTTGCTGTGGTCGATGGTGGTATTGGTGGCGATCACGCCGTCCACCTGCAGTTCGCCCAGTACGCGGGCGGCGGCATCGATGTCGCGCTCGCTCAGGTCCGGTGCCACCTTCACCAGCATCGGGACGCGGCGGCCATGCTGCGCGGCCAGTGCTTCCTGGCGGTCGCGCAACTGGCTGACCAGCTGGCGCAGCGCGGTTTCCTCCTGCAGTTCACGCAGGCCGGCAGTGTTGGGCGAGGAGATGTTGACGGTGATGTAGTCGGCCAGCGGATAGACCTTGTCCAGGCAGGCGATGTAATCGTCCACGGCCTGTTCGTTGGGCGTGTCCTTGTTCTTGCCGATGTTGATGCCGAGCAGGCCGCGGCGGTTGCGCGCGCGCTCGACATTGCGCACCAGCGCGTCCACGCCCGCATTGTTGAAGCCCATGCGGTTGATGATTGCGTTGTGCGCTGGCAGCCGGAACAGGCGCGGCTGCGGATTGCCGGCCTGCGGACGCGGGGTGATGGTGCCGATTTCGACGAAGCCGAAACCCAGCGCGAACAATGCATCGATGTGCTCGCCATTCTTGTCCAGGCCGGCGGCCAGGCCGACCGGATTGGGGAAGGTCAGCCCGAACACTGTGCTCGGCATCGGCGCGATGCGTGCGGCCAGCAGCGGCGTGGTGCCGGTGCGATAGGCCAGGTCCAGTGCGGACAGGCCGAGGCCGTGGGCGCGCTCGGCGTCGAGCGAGAACAGGAAGGGGCGGGCAAGCGAATACATGCGTCGGTTCAGTCCAGCGTGCCGAGGAAGGCTCGGGTTCGATATTCAAAAGCAACCTGGCCGTCGACCGCGTGGGCGGCGAACAGGTCCTGCAGGGCGGCGATCATCGGCGCATGGCGCGGATGACCGGCTTGGGGTGCGTAGGAGGAGGACAGCAGGCGCCCGCGCAGGGCGTCGAAATCCAGATGTTGCACGTTCGGCAGCTCCACCATGCCGCGCAGGCCGGGGCCGAACCACGCCTGCATGGTGGCGTCGTCCTGGTAGCGCTCGGCAACGGCGGTGTAGTCGGTGCCGTAGTCCAGCAGCAGCTGCTCGTAGCCGATCAGGAACGGGCTGGCATCGAGCAGGCGCGAGTTCCAGTAGATCAGTGCCAGGCCACCCGGGCGCAGGATGCGCTGCCACTCGGCGCGCACCGCCACGGTGTCGAACCAGTGGAAGGCCTGCGCGACGCTGACCAGATCGATGCTGGCATCGTCCAGTGTGGTGGCCTCGGCGCGGCCGTCCACCGCACGGAACTGCGGGTACTGCGGTGCCAGCCATTCCTCGGCCGCGCCCCGCATGGCGGCGTTGGGTTCAACCGCGACTACTGGATGGCCGCTGGCCAGGAACAGGCCACTGGAAATACCGGTGCCGGCGCCGATGTCGGCGACCACGGCCTCGTGGCTGACGCCCATCGGGCCATGCAGCCACTCCAACAGGGCGGGCGGGTAATCGGGCCGGTAGCGGACGTAGTCGGCGACGCGGCTGCTGAAGCGTTCAGTGCTGTCGGAGGCAGTCATGGCGTCACTTCGACACTGCCGCCAGCCACGCCAGGCCGCCGAAGAACAGGATGAAGACCAGGATGGCGGCGATCACGGCGCCGACCATCACCCAGCCCAGCACCAGGCCGGTGACGGCGAGGCCATCGCCTTCCAGTTCATGCGGGCGGCGGCGGATCTCGGCGCGGGCCATGTGGCCGGTGATGATGGCCACGATGCTGGCCACGAAGGGCAGGACGGTCCAACTGGCGATGCCCATGACCAGGCTGACCACGGCCAGGGCGCTTGTCTGTCGGGGTGCCACGCTCATCGGGGTCCTCCTTGGCAGTGTGCACATGATAGTGCGTCTGCCGGGGCAATCCCATGGGCAGTGCCCTGTAGAGCCGAGCCCATGCTCGGCTGCCCCCTTGGGCTGATGCGGGATCGACCGCGTCTTGCGTGCAAGCCGAGCATGGGCTCGTCTCTACAGATTCAGCCCATCAACACCTGGCCGCCATCCACGTTGAGCACATGACCGGTGATCCAGCGCGCCAGCGGCGAGCACAGGAACAGGGCAGCGTCGGCGATCTCGCGCGGGTGGCCGAAGCGGCCGAACGGGATCTTCGCCAGGGTGCCGTGGTACAGGGCGGGATCTTCGGTGCGGCGGCGATCCCACAGGCCGTCATCGAACTCGATCGAGCCCGGGGCGATGGCATTGACCCGGATCCGGTCCTTGGCCAGGGCTAGTGCCTGCGAGGTGGTGTAGTGCGACAGCGCGGCCTTGGCGGCAGCGTAGGGCGCGCCACCGGGACGCGGCTGCTGGGCGGCGATCGAGGACAGGTTGAGGATGCAGGCATCGCTGGATGCGCGCAGCCACGGCAGTGCCAGGCGTGAGGCACGCACGGCCGCCATCAGGTCGATCTGCAGGCTGGCGGCCCAGCCGTCCTCGTCGTCGACCATGCCGTAGCCCGTGGCATTGTTGACCAGTACATCGATACCGCCGAGGGCATCGGCGGCGGCCTGCAGCCAGGCCTGGATCTGGCCGGGATCGGCCAGATCGGTAGAGAACGCGTGCAGTTCGAAGCCCTGCGCCCGTGCATCGGCACGCAGGACATCCAGGCCGGCCTGGCCGCGGGCGCAGGCCGAGACCTGCGCACCGGCACCGGCAAAGGCCAGTGCCATTTCACGGCCAATACCCTTGGTGCCGCCGGCGATCAGCACGCGGCGGCCGGTGAAATCAATCACCGGCTTGCCACCCTGTAGAGCCGAGCCATGCTCGGCTGCATTTCCTGCGGTGTTCATGGCGCATCCTGCCGGGCATGGCCCGGCACTACAGATAGCGTTACAGGTCGAACTTGATGCCCTGGGCCAGCGGCAGCGAGTCCGAATAGTTGATGGTGTTGGTCTGACGGCGCATGTAGACCTTCCACGCATCCGAACCGGACTCGCGGCCACCGCCGGTGTCCTTCTCGCCACCGAAGGCGCCACCGATCTCCGCACCGGACGTGCCGATGTTGACGTTGGCGATGCCGCAGTCGCTGCCGGCGGCCGACAGGAACTTCTCGGCGGTCTTCAGGTTCTGGGTGAAGATCGAGGACGACAGGCCCTGCGGCACGCCGTTCTGCATGTCGATGGCTTCGTCGATGCTGTCGTACGGCATCACGTACAGGATCGGCGCGAAGGTCTCGTGCTGGACCACGGCGTCGCTGTTCTTCAGGCCAGAGACGATGGCGGGCAGTACGAAGTTACCCGGTCGATCGATGCGGGTGCCGCCGGTTTCGATGGTGCCGCCGGCGGCCTTGGCCTGGGCGATGGCATCGAGGAACTGCTGTACGGCGCCTTCGCTGTTCAGCGGGCCCATCAGGTTGGCGGCATCGGTCGGGTCGCCGATCTTGCCTTCCACCTGCTTGTAAGCCTTGACCAGGGTGGCCAGTACGTCGGCGTAGATCGAGCGGTGCACGATCAGGCGGCGAGTGGTGGTGCAGCGCTGGCCGGCGGTGCCGACCGCACCGAACACGATGCCCGGCACGGCCAGCTTCAGGTCGGCGGTTTCGTCCAGGATGATGGCGTTGTTGCCGCCCAGTTCCAGCAGGCAGCGGCCCAGGCGGCGCGCGACCTTCTCGTTGACGGTGCGGCCGACCTGGGTCGAGCCGGTGAAGCTGATCAGCGGCACGCGACGGTCATCGACCAGCTTCTCCGACAGCGCGGTGCCGGCATCGTTGATCAGGAAGAAGATATCCGGGAAGCCGGCTTCGCGCAGGGCCTCGTTGCAGATCTTCAGCGAGGCGATGGCGGTCAGCGGGGTCTTGTTGGACGGCTTCCAGATGCAGACGTCGCCACAGACGGCGGCCAGGAACGAATTCCAGCTCCACACCGCGACCGGGAAGTTGAAGGCCGAGATGATGCCGACCAGACCCAGCGGATGGTACTGCTCGTACATGCGGTGGCCGGGGCGCTCGGAATGCATGGTGTAGCCGTACAGCATGCGGCTCTGGCCCACGGCGAAATCGGCGATGTCGATCATCTCCTGCACTTCGCCGTCGCCTTCCGGCTTGCTCTTGCCCATTTCCAGGGCGACCAGCGAACCCAGCGCATCCTTGTGCCTGCGCAGCGCTTCGCCGCACAGGCGCACGGCCTCACCGCGGCGCGGGGCAGGCGTGGTGCGCCAGACCTTGAAGGCTTCCTGCGCGCGGGCGACGACGGTCTCGTACTCGGCCTCGGTGGTCGCGCGGACCTGTGCGATCGGCTCGCCGGTGGTCGGGTTGACCGGGGTGATCAGCTCACCGCTGGTCGCGCTCGACCACTCCCCGTTGCCCAGGTACGTGCCAGCGTTGATCGCGTCCAGGCCAAGGGACTTGAGCAGCTCGGAAGACATGCAGACTCCTGTGTTTCGTTACGTTGTTTGGCGCCATCGCGGGCAGGTGGGGGACGCGATGAACAGAACCGCCGATGGTAGCAGAGGGTGGTGGTGGGGCTTTGGTGCGGTGCGGGGTGGGCCCCGGGCGCCAGCGGACCGACATGAGGCGCGCAATCGCGTTCCTTTATTGACGCGAAATGACGCATGTTGATTCAAATTGACAAATGAAAATTCATTAATGATTTCAGCAAGTTAGTGCTATTTTGGCATGATTGGGTGGGCGCGCACTCTGTCGAAATTTCTATCTTTTGGCTCAATCTTCATTCACAATTCGTCCACATTTGATTGACGCAACCTCGATGATTCCGTGCTGGCTGGGGAGTCCATGCACGTGGGCGCTGGTTCCGCGCCCCCTCGAGCCGAGATATGGAGAAGTGCATTGCTACATGGATCAGTAGAAGACCTTCCCGCAGAGCGGGCCCGGGCGGGCCGCCGCCGTGTTGAAGCGCGGGCTGCCCTGGAGTTGGGGTTGCGCTTGGGCGACATGCTGTTGCTGCCGGGGATGGCAGTGCTTTCTCACTTTCTTTTGTACGGAACAGGTGCGCCGGATTCTTCCCAGCGAATCGTATTTGGTGCGGTGGTTCTCAGCGCTGTCGTTTGCTTCTCGGTCGCGCCGTTGTATCGGAACTGGCGGATGCGAGGGCTTCTCGCTGATCTCTGGCTGCTGCTGTTGGCGTGGTCTGCCACTTTTGCGCTGTTCTCGCTCTACGTCGTCCTGGTCGGGCTTGCCGATGTGGTGCCGTCGACGTGGCTGATTGGCTGGTATGCCTTTGGCCTGGGATCGATGGCGGCGCTGCGTGTGCTGCTGAGGGTGCAGTTGCATCGGCTGCGCTCGCGTGGGATGGACCGCGAGCGGGTCCTGCTGGTCGGACTTCGCGCCCCGGCCCTGAAACTGCACCGCCTGCTGCGTGGCAAGCCGGAGCTGGGCAAGGAAGTCATTGGCTACTTCGCCGGTGCAGGCGATATCGCCACCCGCCGTGGCGGTGATGCACCGCGCCGACTGGGCTTGCTGGCTGAGGTCCCGCAGTACATGGATCAGCATCGGGGTGAGTTCGATCAAGTCTGGGTGTCGATGCCGATGGGGGATGCCGCCGCGGTCAGGGACATGCTCAAGCAGATCGAGCGATTTCCGGTGCCTGTGCGTCTGATCCCTGATACCACGGGCCTGGGGGCGCTCAACCCCGGTCTGCACCAAGTGGGTGATGTGCCGATGATCGGTGTGCGGCAGGGCTTGGCAGACCACCGGTTTCGCCTGTTCAAGCGGATCGAGGACATCCTCGTGGCTGGTGTCGCGGTGGTCCTGCTGGCGCCGTTGTTTGTCGTGCTCGCCATTGGCGTGAAGCTGAGTTCGCCCGGGCCAGTGCTGTTCCGCCAGAAGCGTCACGGGCTGGGTGGCAAGGAGTTCTGGATGCTCAAATTCCGCTCCATGCGCGTGCATGCAGAGGGAGAGGGGCAGATTACCCAGGCTAGGCGCGGTGATCCGCGAGTCACCCGGTTCGGCGCCTTCCTGCGCCGCAGCAGCCTGGACGAACTGCCGCAGTTCTTCAACGTGCTGGGTGGAAACATGTCGGTGGTCGGGCCGCGCCCGCACGCGATTCAGCACAACAACCACTACGAGCGCGTGATCGAGCGCTACATGCATCGTCACTACGTCAAGCCTGGGATTACCGGCTGGGCGCAGGTGCACGGCCTGCGTGGTGAGACGCCGGAGCTGCGCTCGATGAAGAAACGCGTGCAGTACGACATCGATTACATCCGGCGCTGGAGCCCGACGCTTGACGTGCGGATCATTGTGCTGACCGCGCTGAAGGTGCTGGGGCAGAAGTCGGCGTACTAGGGGGGGATTTCTGGAACTGCGACGTAATTCCATGAATCTGTTGGTGATTTCATCGCCTGTAATGCGTTTGTAAGGTATGCTGTGCGGCTGCCGCCGACTCCGGATGTTCTGGTCGCGTGCGCCGCAAGGAATGCCACAGGATCCAGATCAGTGTTCAAGAACGTTCTATTTGTATGTGTCGGCAACATCTGTCGCAGCCCCTCCGCAGAAGTGATGCTGCGCCAGGCGGTCGAGGGCAAGGGGATCCAGGTGTCCTCCGCGGGCCTCGGTGCGCTGGTTGGGCATGGCATTGATCCCACGGCGCAGGAGCTGCTGGTTGAGCAGGGCATGGATGGCCTGGCCCATCGCGCGCGCCAGATCGATGACGCCATCCTGGGAGCCGCTGATCTGGTGCTGACCATGGAGCGCAAGCACGTGCGCCGCATCGCCGAGATCGCACCGCAGGCCTCTGGAAAAACCTTTCTGCTGGGCAAATGGCAGCAGGATCGGGAGATTCCCGACCCATACCGCCAGCAGCGCCCGGCGTTCGAGCATGTCTACAAGTTGATGGCCGAGGGTGTGGAGAGCTGGGCGCGTCATCTTTGATGATGTTTCACATCATTTGACTTTTGCTTCTAACGATCAGAACTGAATATGACTAGTGATACGCGCAGCTCGCGCCCTGAAGAAGGTGAGGATTTTGATCTTCGGCAGATGCTTGGCACGCTGCTTGACAATAAGTGGTGGATCGCTGGGATCACATGCTCGCTCGTTGTGGTGACAGCGGCATATGCATTGCTAGCAACTCCGATCTATCGCGCCGACGCAATTGTCCAGGTTGAGCCGAAGGCTCCCTCGATTCCGGGCCTCAACGACCTGAGTCAATCGCTAGGCATGGGGACTGCTGAATCCACGACGGAAATCGCGCTGCTGCGCTCACGCACCGTCATTGGAACTGCAGTTCAGAAGCTTGGTCTGGAAGTCGAGGTCAAGCCGCGCAGGTTCCCAGTTGTTGGCGGCTACCTTGCACGTCGTCACGAAGCGGAAGAGCCCGAAACGCTTGCCTCCACCGTACTGGGCATGTCCAGCTATGGCTGGGGTGGTGAAGATCTGAAGATCTACCGGCTTGAGGTTCCAGACAAGCTCGTCGCAAAGGAGCTGACACTGGTCGCAGGTGAAGAGGGGGCCTTCACTCTGCTTGACGACGATGGAGATGTTCTCGTTGCCGGGCGCGTTGGCGACACGCTGAATGAGCACGGCGTCCTGATGCAGGTCGAGCAGTTGCGTGCCGTGCCGGGTGCGCGCTTCTCCGTGGTCAAGCAGCGGTTGCAGACCGTGGTCGGTGATCTTCAGGAGGCATTGATGATCGGCGAGGCCGGGAAGGATTCCGGTATCCTGAAGCTTGCCTACGATAATGCAGATCCTGGGCTTGCCCGATCGTTCTTGCAGGAAGTTGCGCAAGCTTATGTGCGACAGAATGTCGACAGGAACTCTGCCGAGGCTTCCGCGCAGCTTGAGTTCGTCAACAAACAGTTGCCCGTCATCCGTCAGCAGGTGGATGCCGCGCAGAAGTCCCTGAGCGCCTACCAGACCCGTGCCAATTCCGTGGATCTGACGTTGCAGACCAAAGGACTTCTCGAGCAGGAAGTGGCGGTCGAGACCAGCATTCAACAGCTTCGCCTCGAGCGGGCTGAGATGGATCGGAAGTTCACGAAGGATCACCCTGCCTACCAATCGCTCATGAAGCAGATTGGCGATCTGGAATCGCGCAAGGCAGGCTTCCAGGGGCAGGTCAAGCAATTGCCGGAGGCACAGCAGGAGCTTCTTCGTCTCACGCGTGACCTGCAGGTCAGCAATGAGATGTATACCGCCATGCTGAACCAGGCGCAGCAACTGGATGTTGCCAAGGCAGGTACCGTTGGCAACGTCCGAATCGTCGATCCGTCCGACGTTGATGCAACCACGCCGGTAAAGCCACGTCGTGGGCTTCTGGTCCTTATTGGCCTGGTCCTTGGTCTTGCGCTTTCCGTTGGATTCGTGATTCTGCGTCAGTTCCTGCGCCGGGGAGTGGAGGATCCGGCTGAGATCGAGAATATAGGCCTGCCGGTGTACGCCTCGATCCCGGTGAGCGTCAGTCAGCGAAACGACTCCGTTCGAGGCAACTTCAAGGGAGATGGGAGGATGCATCTTCTCACCATCCGTGAACCTGCAGATCTCGCCATTGAGGCCATGAGGAGTCTCAGAACGAGTCTTCACTTTGCGAGGCTCGAGGCGAAGAACAACGTCTTGCTGATCTCCGGTGCAAGCCCCAATGCGGGCAAGACCTTCGTTTCGTCAAACCTTGCGGCGGTCATCGCCCAGACTGGCCAACGGGTGCTTGTCGTCGATGCTGACATGCGCAAGGGAACCCTCCATCGTGCATTTGGCGTAACGCAGGCGCCAGGCCTTCCGGATTTGCTCGTGGGGCGCGCTGAGCTTTCCGATGTCATTCGCCCGATCGAGGGGGTTGACGGACTTGACTTCATTCCTCGGGGCAATGTTCCGCCAAACCCATCAGAACTGTTGATGCACGAGAACTTTACCCGGTTCATTGCAGGGGTTTCTGGTGCGTACGACATCGTCATCATCGATACGCCGCCTATCCTCGCCGTGACCGACGCTGCGATCATGGCGCATCACGCGGGGACTTCGCTTCTGGTTGCCCGCTTTGGGCTCAACCAGAAGAAGGAGCTTGAGTTGGCGCGTCGTCGCTTTGAACAGAATGGGGTAAAGCTGAAGGGCGCAATCTTCAATGCCGTTGAGAAGCGCGCGGTTGGCTACTACAGCTATGGCTACTACGAGTACAAGTCGAACGCCAACTGATGGGTCCGCAGATTCAGGCTTTCCCGTTCCTGAGAAGGTTTTCGGCACTGCTGTTTGGTATCGACGTCGATCATCTCGCCGAGTCACCTGGCAGCTGCAGTTCGGGATTGTGATGAGATGAAAGCTCGAACCGCTTGGAGTTCCATCCGCAGACATCGTTTCGTCTACGGCGGGATGATGACGCTTGCCCGAGGGGTGCCAATCTTGGCCCTCCTTGTGGCATCGATTCTGCTTACGGATGACGCATTTGGCCGGATTTCCATCGTTGTGACTGCGCTGGCTACCGCCTCGCTGCTCTCAGACTCTGGGATGGATTCCGCTGCGACGTGGCTGCTTGCCGGCGCGGATGAAGTCGCCAGCCCGGCCCAGACTCTCTCTGCGCTGATTGTGTTGAGAGTCTGCGTATCGATTGCCGCGGTGGTCGCACTCGTCACGCCGCAGGCTGGTGCATTGGCAGGAGGCGGATCGGGTCTTGTGCTGGTACTGACCTGCTCGCTAGCCGCAGCGGCTATGGCGTACTGCTCTGCCGTCAGGATTTCGCTGAGGATTGGAGGCTCTGGTGAAGTCGCGGCGCTTCTGCGGGAGAAGCTTGTTGGTGGAGGGCTCTTCCTGCTGGCGCTGCTGTCGCTAGGCGGCAGTCTCGCTGACCACGTCTGGATCTATCCTGCGACCTGTCTACTTGGCTGCCTCGCCACTCTACTGGGGCGCAGGCTTGGGCTCGTAGCGTTCGCTTTAGGCGATACGCTCAAGTTGCTTAGGTCGGCGGCGCCCTTCATGGTGACAACGATCTGCGCAGCGGTGGTGTGGAGACTTCCAGTCTTCATGTTGGGTGCTGCAGGCAACTATGAGGCTGCAGGGTTCCTTGCTCTTGCCAGTTATCCCATTCTGCTCCTCAGCAGCATCTCGGTACTGTCGGCGCCACTGCTGTTCCTTCGTAGGGCACAGGATGCCCGCCCGGGGGGGGACTTCAGGTCGACGGTCGCGATGGGAGCGGCATGCGCCGTTGCCATCTGGCTGGGCTATGCCGCAGTAAAAATCTCTGGTCTGCCAGTCCCGGTCGATGGGAGAGTGCTGATGGTGCTGGCGTTCTTCGCACCGGTCCTGGTTCCTCTGTGGATGAACCCGCAGCTGTCCACGTGGCTCCGACTTCATGCGTCACTCTGGGTGCCCACCCTTCCAGCTTTGTTGGGCGCGGTGGTTGGTGTAGCCGTGGTTTCGGCTTTCCTCAGCAGTGCGCTGTCTGCCGTGGTCGGAATTCTCGCCGCGGAGTACGCCTCGCTCGCCTTCTACCTGGTTCTCAGAGGGCGGCAGATGAAGAATGATGCAGGAAAGGTGTAAGGGTTATGTTTGAAACGGACAAGCCTTATCTCATTGCCCTGCATCTCTTGGTTACGGTGCTTGCCGCGCTGCTGTGCTTTTCCGTGCAGGGCCGTCGCAACTATGGGCTTCCGTACCCGCTGACTCCTGCCTCGATCGGCATCATTTCTATTGTAGTCGGCTCGCTCGCGGCTCATCTCCTGGTAGGTGATGACTACTTGGAGTATCTCTTCCTGTGGGGGCTGCAGGTTAGCGGTGTGCTGGCAGGACTGATTGTCGCAAAGCAGCTTCGTCCCGGTGGCCGCCCTATGTGGATCCTGCCACGGCGCCTGTCGATGCTCTGCTGGTTGACGCTTGCTGCCAGCGTCGTGTCTGCCTTGGTGTTCTTCGCTACCCAGGGCGTACCTTTCCTTGGTGGGGACGTTGAGCAGGGACGAGTCGACGCGGCGGTTTCCGGAACCGGCTATCTGCGTCTGATGGCGTACATGAGCATCCCCGCATCTTCCCTGCTGGTTGCACTGAGAAGGCGCTTTGGCTGGTTGAGTGCAGGGATTGCCTTCCTTATCATCGTTGGCTTGGCAAACCGCAGCCCGTTGCTGTATCTGATCTGTCCCATCGCGCTGGCGGCATGGGCGTATGGACTCTACAAGCTCACCGGCATGAGAGTCCTGGCAGGTGGCATTGCCCTGGTTCTCATGGTGGCCGCAATTGGCGGATATCGCGTGGTCAGTCAAGAGGCGTTCTACGATTACGCTGAGTACAGCGAGGATCTGGCTGCCGGGAACTATGTCGGCGTGGCACTGACGGCCCTGACCCATTATGCAGGCGTTGTTCCAAGCAATGCAGTGCTGACCAAGCACCTGATTGATTCGGGCCAGATGAACCTCAAATTTGGTGAGACCTATTTCACGCTGTTTATCTCTGCGTTGCCTGGCGAACAGCTTTCGCTTGATCGCGAAATCAAGGAGCTTTCCGGCAAGAATTTCATTGGTGGCGGCACACCACCCACGTTGATGGGCGAGGGATATGCGAACTTCTGGTACTTCGGTACGTTCTTCAGTAGCTTCTTGCTGATTCTCGCCTTGTGTGCGGTGGCTGGCAGATTCTCGACCGCAGTCAAGGAGTCGGACGGTGATGCGAAGGCGGTAGCTGCCTGCATCTACGGCTTCTTCGTATGCTGGGCAATCATGGCGCAGGTGGCCGGCTTGGCTGGTGCCAGTACCTTCCCGGTTGCTGCCGCAATCTTCTATGTATTTGCGTGGCGCGCTTGCAGTCGTGGAATGGGATACAGGTAATGGATGCAAATATTGATTCGATTGCATGGGCAATCCAGTCCCCATGTCGGAAGGTTGAGACTCGGCCTGCGCGTCTGGTGCATGAGCTGTCTTTGCTGAACGTGGTTGCGAGGCCAGTAGCTCATCAGTTTCACGGTCGGGGTGAGACTTCGGAGCGCAACGAGAACAGGGGGCGCTGGTATCCGAAGCCAAGAGCCGGTGCCGGAAAGGTTGCAATATTGTCTCCGGTGTTCCAGGGCTGGTCTCGGGAAGACGTGGTCTGGGCCGACTTCTATGACGACTGGTCGATAGCGCCGGATATCAATCTCTGGCACAGGCTCCTGGCGTCCATGACTTACTCTCGTATCCGGAAGGGCGGGGCGAGGGGGTTGACGGTCACCTGCAATACGCCCTATATGGCGGCGAGGCTGGGACTGGGTCCGGAGTCGATAGTTCCCAATGGCGTCGATTGCAACTTGGCCCGCTTGCCGGCGGGCGGCGATGACCGCAGGCGACTTATTGTCCTTGGCCATCTGTTCAAGGGCCGGACAGATCTGGAGCTCCTTCGTTCTGCGCTTCTCGAGTGGCCGTTCGATGACATCGTGATCGGGGCACCGGGCACGGACCCTGCGATACTCGGTATTCTGGAAGCATCGATTTCAGCCAATCGACCGGTCCGGACATTTGGCTGGTTGTCATCGGAAGAGCTCGCCACGATGACTGGTGCCAGGACCGTGGGCCTTGTTCCGCATGTTGTCACCGACTACACGCTCAGCCAGGATCTGATGAAGGTCTACCAGCTGCTCTCGCTTGGTATCAAGGTGGTTTGTCCACGCCTTCTCTGGCCCAATGGTATTGACGACTCGATGGCCTTTCTCCACGGCATCGGAAGCGACACTGGCGCGATAGGCGATTGGAACAATGCCATGTCCATCTCCACCGGCTGGCGATTGGATTTCGTGGACAAAAACTCCTGGAAGTCACGGGCTAGCAGGGTTGCACAGCTAATTGCTCAGGGATCGTATGCTTGATATCTCACTCGTTGTATTCAGGCCGAGCCTGGCAGATCTGCAGCGAACGCTGCATTCTCTCGCGGCGGTCCGGAATGAATTCGGGAAGCTATGGATTCTGATTTCCGGAAGATCTGCGCTCCGTGACTCCGTGTTGGCGATGATCGACGACGTTGGTCTCGGTCAGTCGGTTAATGTTGAACATCGCTTCGACAATCTGGGATTTGCTTCCGGGCACAACAGGTTGCTGAAACGGGCATTCTCGGCTGGCGCAGCCCGTGTGCTGGTGCTCAATCCGGATGTTCTTTTGGACCCGGGTGCGATCTCGGCGTTGTCGGCTGTAGTTGAAGGGCAGGCTGAGAATTGCCTGTATGGCCCCGCACTTGCGCGGATTGATGACGATTCAAGTTCGGTTGCGCTGGTCGATAGTCTTGGAATTGCATGGTCCCGCTCTGGTCGACACTTTGATATCGATCAGGGCCGCCCGCTGCCTCGGCTCGATGGATCTGTGTCCGACGTCTGCGGCGTTACCGGCGCCTGCATGCTTGTTTCGGCCAGAGGGTTTGACGCGATCGTTAGCGCCACGGGATATTTCTTCGACGATACCTTCCTTGCGTATCGTGAAGACGCGGAACTCTGTGTTCGCGCGAGCAAGGTCGGCGTCGGTAGCCGGTCGGTGATGCTTCCGGGGTTCGGTCATGTCCGTTCGGTCCGGGGTTTTCAAAGGGGTAAGGTGATTCCTGATCTGCTGGGTGTAAGAAATCGCTTCCTGATGAAGTGGCGATTGGGAAGGCATCGTCCCGGAAATGTGGTGCTGGCGGGCTTTCGTGATGTTCTGGTGATTGTTGCTGTATTGCTTGGAGAGAGAAGTAGCATGCCTGGTCTGAAAGAGTCTTTTGCAATCAGGCGATATTCCGTGGCGACGTCTCTGGTGCGGAGAGTAAGCGTATGAAGACGTTGCGGATTCTTGGCATTCGTGGCGTGCCTGCCACGCATGGCGGGTTTGAAACGTTTGCCGAACACCTATCAAAGTATCTCGTCGATCGCGGCTGGCGGGTTGTGGTGTACTGCCAGAAGGAAGGTGCTGGGCAGTCGTACAACGGCAGTTGGGAAGGCGTTGAGCTTGTGAACATTCCCGTTTCCGGTGATGGTGCGCTGGCTACGGTGAAGTTCGATCTGCGTTCTACGATTCACGCGTCGGAGTTCAAGAACGATCTCTGCCTGATTCTTGGCTACAACACCGCGTCTTTCGCCGCGATTCTGCGCGCGCGCGGTGTCAGGACCGTTATGAACATGGACGGCATCGAATGGTCTCGCGCCAAGTGGGGAATCATGGCGAAGTCGTGGCTATGGCTCAACGAACGCGCCGGCTGCCATATATGCCACGCGCTCGTAGCGGATCATCCGGAAATCGCCACGCACCTGCAGACGCGGGCGCCGGCGAAGAAGATCACGACCATTGCCTATGGTGCCAAGGAGGTAGTGGGGGCGGATCGTTCTCTGCTGGATCCGTTCAATGTTGTACCTCACCAATTCGCTACCGTAATTGCTCGGCCAGAGCCAGAGAACTCGTTGCTTGAGATCGTCCAGGCCTACTCGCGGGCCCGGCGTGGCATGCCGCTGATCGTGCTCGGGAAGTATGACCACGGTTCTGCGTACCATCGCTCGGTGATTGCAGCTGCAAGTTCGGAGGTCCGCTTCGTTGGAGCGGTCTATGACAAAAATGTGGTGCAGGCGCTTCGTTACTTCTCTTCGTTCTACCTGCACGGCCACCAAGTAGGCGGTACCAATCCCTCATTGGTGGAGGCAATGGGTGCAGGCAACGCAATCCTCGCTCATGACAATAGATTCAACAGATGGGTTGCGGGGAGTGGGGCTCTCTACTTCAATGATGTTGAAGAGCTGAGTGGCCATATCTCGACAGTTCTTGAAAAGCCTTCCGAGCGGGACAGGCTGAGCCAGGAAAGCAAGGCCAGATTCTCGGCGGAGTTCACTTGGGACTTCATCCTGGCCAAGTACGAAACGTTGCTATCCGCGTCGTCAAGTGCCGCCAACGAGTGATGTCCGTTGATGGCATGACTGCCGCCGTCCCCCCTTCAGCGGCGCTGGGCAGAACCACTCTGCGTCAGCGCACGATTCATATCACGTACGGACGTGATCTCATCTGAGAGACGTCGTACCGGATGGTCATTCGCTGATGGCGCGCAGATTGTCGTAGAAGAAGCGCTCATCCTGATCGCCGGTCAGGCCATACAGCCCATACTTCCGACCCAGCATTGCTCCGCCGTCACGGATCAGTGGATTCCAGTTAAACGCTGCGCGGCCACGTGTGGAGCGAGGCAGGAATCCGTCCAGTGGGATGCTGAAGTAAATGCCCTTGTCGAAGCTGCCTTCACCGAAGTCACGCGCCGAGACATCGGTCTTGGTCGCATACGCGCCCATGGTCACGCCGTTGTCGAACACACGGGCCAGGTCCAGAGTGGCACCCTTGTCGCCGGCCAGGTACTGGCCCACCGACAGCGAGCCGATGATGCGTTCACGGGCGTCGAAGGCATAGTAGAGCGTGGCGTGGCCGGTGGTGACCCTATAGTCGCGGAGGCCCCAGTGCTGATCGTAGTCGCGCTGCTGCACCCGGTTGAGATTCACGCCAACCGCCCAGCGCTCGCCGCTTGGGCGATACAGCAGTTCGCCGCCGACGCCGGCATACATCCACTCCAGGTAGCCTGCGTAGGCGATGCCATACAGGTCCGGTGCCAGCCGTCCGGCGATGTTGGCCTGCAGATTGGGCAGCATGATGTCGGAGGTGGTCAGGTATTGGCGGATGTCCGTCCGCACGCGTGGCAGGCGACTTGGGGCGTTGTACTTGAACTTGTGGTAGTTGTTGGTGACATCAGCACTGACGGTGCCGGTCAGCCAGATGTTGTCGCGCAGGAACAGGCTGCCCGAGTAATTGGCTGCGATCTGGTACAGGATGAAGCCATCAGGGCCGCCAAGATTCTGCCGGTAGCCGATGTTGAAGCCGCCGCCGAATGGGTTGCGCTTGGGCGTGTACAGCGTTTCGCGCGCGAGCGCGCCGGGCGCCTGCAGTTCCGTGCTCCGCCGCAGTACGTCTTCGCTGACGGTGCCATCCAGGTACCCCGCGAACGCTTCGCGGTTGATTGACAGATCGGCGATCGGCATGCCCACGCGGGTGGTGCGCAGGGTGAACCAGTCGTAGTCATCGCCGGTCGCGTTGGCAAGAATGCGCGTCGCGCGTCCAAGGCCCTTGGCAGGATGCAGGTAGCGGGTCTGGTAACCGTCGACATAGAGCTCGTCGCCGCGGCGCGAAATGCGTTCGACACGGAACCCGGCATTGCGCTGCAGTTCGGTGCTGATTGCTGCCCAGTCGGTACTGGTGCCAGGAGCGGCACCAGAAGCGTCGCTGCTGGCGACTGATGCGCGCTGATCGGCGGCGGTTGTCGCGGGCAACAGCCGCTGCGGTGGCGGGTCGAACGGCTTCGGCGCAGCTGGCGCGTTGCCGGGATTGCCACGCAGGGTGAGCGAGAACATCGCCGCGTCGCCGCGCTCCCAGGCTGCAGTCAGTTCGACATTGCGGTTCGGCACATAGACCAGCCCCACGTTGAATGGCGTGCGCTGGCGGAGGTTGTTGTTTCGCGGTTCACGCCGGTAGTCGTTGCCGTCGTATTCCACTTTGAGCAGCAGCTCATCCATCGGCGTCTGGTAGGTGATGCCGCCGAAGATACCGACCGGCCCCTTGAACATGTTGCTCAGGCCGAACTTTCCGGACTGCGTGATGTCGCTGTTGGCAATGGAGCGCCGGTCTTTGAAACGATCATCGATGGCGCCCAGTGGGTTCGAGAAATCGCCGCGATTGCCGATGTACCCGGTGGCAAGTCCGATCGAGGCATCGATCGGGCCGAAATTCTTGTTAGCAACCAGGTATTCGCTGGAAAAGAATCCGGTGCCGCCCAGATCGCGCACACCAAAGGCAAGCTGCGGGAGCAGGCGTGATTCCTGCCACAGGCGCAGTTTGAAGTCGATCGACTTGTCCTTGTAATGCTGATCGCCGGCAATGCTAGGCCCGTACAGCAAATTGTTGACGTTGATGTAGCGGAATGAGGCCTCCAGCCACGGGAATGGCTGAAGTGTCAGGTTGTAGCGGGCGTAGGGGGCGTTGTACGACGCAGTGAAGCTCAGGTCTCCGTCGCTTGCCATGCGCGCGGTAGGTGTCTGCAGAAGACCGATCCCACCCCATTCGTTGGCAGTGGGGAGCGGTGCCTCCTGGGCATGCAGTGCGCAGGACAGCGACAACGCAAGCGCGCTCAGTGCAAAACGGGCGGGGCGCACTGGGTGCGCGCGCAGGCAGGACTGGATCATCACGGGTTGACGGGCTGGGTGGCGATGAACGCGGCGAAATCGCTGTTGAACAGCGGGTCGATGCGCTTGATCAGGGAGGCGCGCACGGGCACGAAAACCGTACCCCCGGGCGCGACAGCCTGGGGATCTGCGCGGTTCCACAGGCCGATGCCCAACTGCTGGATTCGCCCGTCGGGCTGGATCACGTAGATGTCGTTGCGGTCGGCAAGGGGGCTGGGATGACAGTCACGCAGATAGTCGCGTGCATCGCGATGCGGACCGTGTGGCAGCTCGCACTCCTGGTCCACTGCGCCCATGACAGTGACGGTGCGTGGCCGTAGCGGAAACCGCAGCCTGTCACCTGTGGCTAGTACCGGGTTGTTCGCAGGCTGGACCTGGATCAGTCGTGCGGGCCCGGCGATGGGCGTCCGGCCGGTGGCCGGATGTGTCTCCAGCCAGGTCTGCAATGCCTGCGCGAGCGTCACAACCTGTGCGTCGGCAGACTCTGCCAGCTGCCCGGCGCCATACTGCAGCCCCGCGCGCAGCCGCACCTGGGCCGGCAGGGCCTGCAGGCGTTCGAGACTTGCCCCCAGCAGGTAGGCGTCGGCCTTGGGACGGGCCAGCAGCAGGCCGTCGGCCAGACGGGCGCCGGTACGCAGCTCGTACTGCCCTGCTGCTTCAACGGCACCTTCGATATGTACCTGCGCGGCCTGGACGCCAGTGGCAGCGAACAGCGCGGCAAGCACTACCAGGTTGATAAATCTGAACGTCATGGCTCAGTCCTTGGCCGGGCGATAGGGTTTGAGCTGGGTCAGCTCAGCAACACGACCGGGCGCCAGATGCTGGCGGCTCTTCCAGATGAAGCCTGTGGCAGGATCGGCCCAGTAGACATTGCGGCCACTCATGCCACCGCCTTGCAGCTGCTCGTCGAACCGCTGCAGGGTCCGGCGCGAACCCAGTATCTCCACCTGCTCCAGTTCGCCCCTGCTCAGGATCCCGGTCACGGCTACGTCGACCTGGTAGGCGGGAATCCAGTCATACCGGCGCTGCACCGCAACGGGCGTGGTCACTGTACGCAGGTCATCGAAGGGCGAGGGTCCATCGATACGCGCGTGCCATTGCTGCCCCAGGCCGCTGCCACCCAGCAGCAGGCCGTGGGCGTCCATTTCGAACACCGCATGTGAACCCGCGAACCACTGCTGGCGGCCTCCATCGACGTAGCCCAGAACAGCCACTGCGGTGAGATCGGGAGTTTCCACCTGCATCTGCGGGAAGCGGTTGCTGGCCACGCCTTCTGCGGTCGCCTGTGCCGGGCGATGGGTGATCAGCCGGAAGGTATCCAGTGTGGAGCGGCTGCCGGTGGTGCACCCGGTGAACAGCAGGGCGGCGACGGCGACCAGCAACAGCGCGCCATGGGCGCGATGTGCAGGGCGGTGGCAGGCCGCATCCATGCGAGCCATGTCAGTTGTCCTTGATTTCGGTTCCGGTACGCGCCGCGTTGTACAGGATATTGGTGAAGGGCAGCAGCTGATTCACGAAGCGGTTCCAACGGCTGACGCCGGCCGCGCCGACAAATACGACGTCGCCCGGCTGCAGATGGAACTGACTGCCGGCGGCAAAAGCGGTCGGAGAGCGCGCCTCCAGCTGATAGACCATCGAGGGCTCCTGTTGTAGGTCCGTGCTGCCGCGGATGACATACACGGCATTGCCGTTTGCGGTCTGTTGAAGCAGGCCGCGAGCGCGGCCGAGTGCCTGGTTCAGCGAGACATCACCGGTTCGGAAGCTGTAGGCGCCGGGCTGATTCACTTCGCCCACCACGAAGATCTCTTTGCGATCAAGGTAGGGCACGAAGATGGAGTCGCCATCCTTGAGGAGTAATTGGCGGCCGCCAAACTCGCGAGCCAGGGTTTCCAGGTTGATCGTGTAAGTGATGCCTTCCCGGCTGAGCTGGATGCCCGACAAGTCGGCCTGCTGGTTGTCCAGTCCGGATTGGCTGATAGCATCTGCCAGCGTCAGCGGCGAGGTGCCCAGGGCAATCGGCGAGGATCGCTGGGCAGCGCCTGTCACCCAGACCCGCTGGCTGCCATAGGTGAGGACGGATACGTCCACCTGGGGCGATTCCACGTACTTGGCCAAGCGGGTGCTGATTTCCTCACGGAGCTGCATCGGCGTCTTTCCCGAGGCCGTGACCTTGCCGATGTATGGGTAGAACATCGTGCCGTCACTCTGCACAAGGCGCCCTGCCAGAGCACCCTGCTGCTGGGGACCGGCCGGCACGGTCAATTCTGGGTGATCCCATACGGTGACATAGAGAATGTCGCCGGCCCCGACCGTGTACGGTGCAGGCTGGTAATCGAACAACGCAGCTGGCAGTGAATTCTGCGTCCGCGCGGCGTTTTCCTGGGCGATCAGCTTCGGCGTGATGCTGACGATTTCCAGCTGACCATCGCCGCTCTTGCGGTCGACGGCAACGTCGCTGCGGCGCAGGTGCTGTCCCGGCGCAAGCGCACAGCTGGACAGTGCCAGTGCGGTCAACGCAGCGGCAAGGAGGCGAGGGGTGATGTTATTCATGGGGATGAGAGTCTGGCAGGCATAAAAAACCCCCGCCGGGCCGCGCCCGGCGAGGGCCTGAGTGGTACGCAGTGCGCTGATCAGCCGCCGGTGCCGCCTGTACCACCGGTGCCGCCCGTACCGCCGGTGCCACCCGTGCCAGGGCCGCCCGGACCCGGGCCGCCCGGATCAGTGCCGCCGCCGCCGTCATTGCTGCCGCTGGTGCTGTCGCCGCCGATGCTGTACGCAACGGCCGCGGCGGCCACGCCGATTACGGTGGTGCCCACGACAGCAGCGGTCGAGACGCCTGCAGCTTCCGCTCCGGCAACTTCCGCCGCAGTGGCCTCCGTGCCGGCCGTAGCCTGCGCTTCCTGCGCGAAACTCATCATCGGGGAGGCGGACAGGGCCGCCAGTGCCACAACTGCGATCGTCTTCTTGAACATGGGAGGCCTGCTCCGTCAGGGAAAATTCCTTTCACATGTTCTTCGGATGAATCCTTGCTGTCAAGGTTTGTGATTGCTATCGCCATGATGGCCGCTGACTGGGACCGAATGGCCGCGTAGGCCGTGGCGCTCGAACGCTTGCGCGCGGCCGGACAGTGTCTTCGCCGCGGCCTTCACGAGGTCATGGGTGTGCAAGTCTGCAAGCAGTATCGGGGAGGTCACGCCGGCGGCAATGGCCAGCAGCGCGGCGCGGCCACGCACGACCAGCGTGTTGCCCAGAGTATCTCCGCCACGCAGCACCCATGCCGACGCGGCCAGGCCGAGGCTGAGTCCCATGACGATTTCGGATGGGGAGTGGGCTCGCAATGGCAGTCGAGAGTAGCCGATCGCGAGCGCTAGGCCTGCGCCCACGACGGCCCAGGCCGGCAGCTGTCGGCTGCGTCCGCTGGCCAGCAGCCAGAAGGCCACGGGATAGAGGGTGCTGGACATGGCGGCGTGCCCGGAGACGCCGGTGAAATCCAGATGCTTCAAGCCGAAACCCCAACCCATGAAGGCAATCTTGCTCGCTAGCGTGGTTGCGGCAACTACAATCATTGCCGCTGCCCAGCGCCATAGCAGGTGTCGGTGAGAAGGCGGCAGAAACAAGGCGAGTACAGCGGCAAACGGAAACAAGGCGCGGCTGTCGCCGAGTGCAGACAGGCTCTGCCAGAAGGTCATCATGCGGCGACGGCAAGTGCAGCGGGGAGAAGCGCACAGATTACTGACGGTGGGCGTACTGCAGAACGCCCGGTGCTTGGTCCATTCAGCCAGACGAGGTATCCTTCTCCGCTGCCAATGGCCCCGTAGCTCAGCTGGATAGAGCGTCCCCCTCCTAAGGGGAAGGTCGCCCGTTCGAATCGGGCCGGGGTCACCATCTGCTACAGCCGCATGGCAACCGCTCGCCGGACGGCAGCGGCAGGCAGTCCTCCCCAGACAGCCCAGCGCCGCCGCCGCGCAGGCCATGACGCGAATCCACGTGGGCGTGGCTGCCGGTCACGCACCCGATCAGTCGCGAAAACACCCGCTTCAGAGGGCGGGGCAACGGGAAACCCGCCGAGGCCTTTGAACACGCGAAACCGGGCTGGGCTGGGTGCCGCGGCACACGGGGCGTGATGGCGGCGCGTCTGGAATCTATTGCCTATGGCAGATCCCAAATGCGGCCGCGCAGCGTGTAGGCCTGGCGCAGATGACGCACCATGAATGCCATGAGCCCCCAGCTTCGCCCCGTCCAGCCGTCGCACTACGCCATCGTGGCCAACTGGCCTGAATCAGCCGAGGCGACCCGGCGCTGGGCAGGCCCCGGTGTGCCGTTTCCCCTGCTGCCGGAACGGTTCGCGCAGGTGCTCGAACTCGGGTCGCGCCCAGGCTGGGCGCTGTTGGACGAGCAGGGTACCTGCGTTGGATTCGGCCAATACTGGATGACTGACGCCCGCACCGCACACCTGGGCCGCATCATCGTTTCCCCGCTGGCACGCGGGCGCGGCCTTGGCCGGCTGCTCATGCAGGCATTGAGTGCACAGGCCCTGGGCCAAGCGGATGTGCAGCAGCTCACCCTGCGCGTCTATCGTGACAACACGGCTGCCGTGGCGCTGTACCGGGACCTCGGTTTCCAGCAGGTTGAAGCGTTCTCGACCCCCGACCTTCTGTTCATGCAGCGCACCTCGGGCTGAACGCTGCTCCGGCGTGGCGGCCTTCAGGGCACACCATTGCCCGCAGGATAATTGCAAGCCGTTGGGGCGTCAGGGATGAGGGCCGTCGAGCGCTTGACCGGCCTTCCTCAATCCTGCTTCAGCAGCTCCACCAGCTGGCGCAAACGATACGGCTTGGGCAGGAATTCCACCTGATCGGGCAGTGGCGGCAGCTGCGAGCGCGCGTATCCGGATGAGAGGATCATCCGCGCCTGCGGCTGTTCGCGCGCCACATGCTCGCTCAGCTCGATACCGGACATGCCGTTGGGCATGCTGACATCGCTGAACACCACGTCGAAGCGTGCGTCGCCTTTCAGCAACGCGGCAGCTTCATGGCCGTCGGCGGTGGTGGATACCTCGATGCCGAAATCGCGCAGGGCCATGCCGATCATCTCGCGCAGATCGTTCTGGTCCTCCACCATCAGTACGCGGATCGGTTCATCGGTCATCGGTTGCATCCTCTGTTGCGGGGAGTAGCAGGCTGACCGTGGTGCCGACACCGGGGGTGGTGGACACATCGACGAAGCCGCCGCTCTGGGTAGTGAATCCGAACACCTGGCTCAGGCCCAGGCCGCTGCCCTTGCCGATGTCCTTGGTGGTGAAGAAGGGCTCGCTGGCCCGCTCGGCGATGTCGGCGGCCATGCCGTGGCCTTCGTCGCAGACGCTGAGGGTGACATAGCCGCGTTGCAGCGTGGTGTCCGCATCCGGGTCGAGGCGATGTTCCAGTGCGGTGCCGATCAGGATGCGGCCGCCATCGGCGGTGGCCTCCACGGCATTGGCCACCAGGTTTGCCAGGGCGGTCTGCAATTGCATCGCATCGGTGCTCACCTGCGGCAGGCCGGGGGTGAGATGGGCATCCAGCGTCACCGTGGGCGGGCAGGCGCGTTGCAGGTCCGGCAGCCACTGCCGCACCAGCGTATTGATGTCCACCGGTTCGCGGATCAGGGTCTGGCCGGTGCTGAAGGCCAGCAGCTGGCGGGTCAGCAGCGCGCCACGGTCAGTGGCCGCCTGCGCGGCATCCAGCAGCTCGGCGGCGCGTGCATCGTCACCGCTGACGCGCAGCGACAGCAGGTCCAGCGCGTTGCCGATGGTGGTCAGCAGGTTGTTGAACTCGTGCGACAGGCCGCGGCTGAGCCGGCCGACCGTTTCGAACTGCTGGGTATTGCGCAGCGCACGCTGGGCATCACGCAGCAGCCGTTGCGCCTGCCACTGCTCGGTGATGTCACGGGTGATCTTGACGAAGCCGAGCAGTTCGCCCGCTTCGACGACCGGCTCGATGACCACGCTGGCGCGGAACGACGAGCCATCACGGCGTACCCGCCAGCCCTCGCTGGCGACATGCCCTTGTTGCGCTGCGACGCGGAGCAGGCGCTGCGGTTCGCCGGCCTCGCGGTCGGCGGCCAGATAGAAGCGGCTGAAGTGGGTTCCCACCACTTCGTCGGCTGAATAGCCTTTGATGCGTTCGGCGCCGGGGTTCCAGCTGCAGACGATGCCTTCAGGATCAAGCAGGTACAGCGCATGATCGCGCACGCTGTCGATCAGCAGTCGCAGTTGTCGGGAAGGGTCCGTCAGCACGGACGTCGTAGAGGCAGCTGCGTCCACGTGTAAATAAGTGTTACCCCTGTGAGGGACGTGAAGCTAGGCATTCAAGTGTGAAGGATGCGTGCACACCTGACACGTGCCATTTGTCCTGTGCGGCTGAATGCGACACGGAGTACCATCTTCCACCCTTTGCCTTCTGGAACCGACCTGCATGCGTCCTGGTGCGACTACGCGTGACCGCTGGATCTGGATGACGTCCGCTGTGCTGCTGGCCGCGACCATCGCGTTGGAACTGGTCGTCCCGCTCGGCTATGCCGTATGGCTGGCCTACTTCCTGGCTGTTGGCGTCACGGTGTTCCAGCGCAGCGCGCGGGCGCCGTTCGTGGTGGCCCTGCTGTCCTGCCTCCTGCTGGTCATCGGCTTCAACGTCGCGCCCGCCAGTTCCAACTCGGCGTTCTCCTTCGTCAACCGGACCATTGGCGGCTGTGCCTTCCTGATGATCGCACTGATCGTCTCGCGCGCGATCCAGGCCCGGCGCCAGGCAATGCGCGCGCTCTGGCTGCAGGAAGCCGAGAACGCGGTGGCGATGAGCCTTCGCGGTGACCTGGGGCCGGAACAGATCGCCGAGGCTGCAGCGACAAGCCTGGCCGCGCAGCTCGGCGCGGAGGTAGGTGCGGTCTACCGACTGGAAGGCGGGCGGTTGCAGCTGACCGGTGGCATCGCCTTGCCTGCGGGAACGCCAGCGTCGCTGGCCCTTCACGAAGGGCTGGCCGGGCAGGTCGCCCGTGATGAACGCATCCGCCACCTGCACGGCGATGATGCCGCCGTGCTTGAACTGCAGACCAGCCTCGGCCGGTTGCCGGTGCGCGAGCGCATCCTGGCGCCGATCAGCAGCGATGGCGCGGTGGTCGGGGTCATCGAGCTGGGTCGCGCCAAGGTGGGCGAACTGCGTGATCTGGATCGCGAACTTCTGGAGCGCTGTGCGGAGACCGTCGGCATGGCGCTGCGCGCATCGCTGCTGCGTGCGCAGCTGGTGGTGCTGCTGGAAGAGTCGCAGCGCCAGGGTGAAGAGCTGCAGGCCCAGCAGGAAGAGCTGCGCGTGGCCAACGAAGAACTGGAAGAGCAGAGCCGCAGCCTGCTGCAGTCGCAGAGCCACCTGGAAGAACAGCAGGCCGAGCTGGAACAGAGCAACGTGCAGCTGGAAGAGCGCACCCACGAGCTGGAGGCGCAGAAGCAGGCGCTGCTGGTGGCGCAGAGCCAGCTGGTGCGCAACAGCAACGAGCTGGCCGCGACCTCGCGCTACAAGTCCGAGTTCCTGGCCAACATGTCGCATGAGCTGCGCACGCCGCTGAACAGCTCGCTGATCCTGGCCAAGCTGCTGGCCGACAACAAGGATGGCACGCTCACCGAGGAGCAGGTGAAGTACGCGCGTGCGATCCTCTCGTCCAACAACGACCTGCTGGCGCTGATCAACGACATCCTGGACCTGTCGCGCATCGAGGCCGGCCACGTCGAACTGTCCGATGAAGTGGTGGTGGTCGAGAGCGCGCTGCAGCGCCTGCGCGAGACCTTCGAACCGATGGCGCGGCAGAAGGGCCTGGCGTTGCAGATCGAAGCCGACGCGCTGGCACCGACCCAGCTGGTGGTCGACAGCCAGCGGCTGCAGCAGATCCTGAAGAACCTGCTGGCCAACGCAGTGAAGTTCACCGAGCATGGAAAGGTCAGCCTGCACGTGCGTGCCGGCGGCAACGGCCGCATCCGGTTCGAGGTCTGCGACACCGGCATCGGCATTGCCCGCGAGCAGCTGGACGTCATCTTTGAAGCCTTCCGCCAGGCCGACGGCAGCACCCGCCGTCGCTACGGCGGTACCGGGCTGGGCCTGTCGATCTCGCGCGATCTGGCCGAGCGCATGGGCGGTGGCATCCAGGTCGACAGTGAGCCCGGACGCGGCAGCTGCTTCATCCTGGAGCTGCCGTTGCAGGGTGCGCCCGCCGCGAGCGCGGCTGACGCTGCCGAGGGTCCCTTGGCAGCGCCGCCGGCGGCACCGGCCGTGCTGCCAGCCGCGCCTGTGCGCGTTGCGAGCGCGGCAGCGCCGGTCACTGCGACGGCCGGCGTGGCCGACGACCGTGGTCGCCGGCAGCGCGCCGGTCGCCTGATCCTGGCGGTGGAGGACGATGCCACGTTCGCCGAAGCGCTGGTGGCCCTGGCCCATGAACTGGACTTCGACTGTGTGGTGGCGGGCACGGCGGAAGAGGCGCTGGCCCTGGCCAGCGAACTGCGCCCGAACGGCATCCTGCTCGATATCGGCCTGCCGGACGTGTCGGGGCTGAGCGTGCTGGAGCGCCTGAAGCGCAACCCGGATACCCGCCATATCCCAGTGCATGTGGTCTCGGCCACGGATCGCAGCCAGGTGGCGCGCGAGCTGGGCGCGATCGGGTTTGCGATCAAGCCGACCACGCGCGAGCGGCTGGTGACGGCCATCGAGCAGCTGGAACAGACCAGCCAACGCGACGTGCGGCGGCTGCTGATCGTCGAGGACGACAGCGAGCTGCGCCGCAACCTGGAACTGCTGCTGGGCCGCGACCAGCTGCAGATCGTCGCGGTGGGCACCTTGGCCGGCGCACTGGAACAGCTCAGCACGGTCACGTTCGACTGCATGGTGATGGACCTGTCGCTGCCCGACGGCAGTGGCTACGACCTGCTCGAGCACATGGCCGGCAACGACGATGTCGGTTTCCCGCCGGTGATCGTCTACACCGGTCGCGCGCTCAGCCGCGAGGAAGAGCAGCGCCTGCGTCGCTATTCCAAGAGCATCATCATCAAGGGCGCACGTTCGCCCGAGCGCCTGCTGGACGAGGTGACCCTGTTCCTGCACAGCGTGGAGGCCAGCCTGCCGACCGACCAGCAGCGCCTGCTGCGCGAGGCGCGCCGTCGCGATACTGTGCTCGACGGTCGGACGGTGCTGCTGGCCGAGGACGACGTGCGCAACATCTTCGCACTGTCCAGTGTGCTTGAACCGCTGGGCGTGACCCTGGAGATCGCGCGCAATGGCCAGGAAGCGGTGGATCGCCTGGCCGAGCGCGAGGTCGACCTGGTGCTGATGGACATCATGATGCCGGAGAAGGATGGGCTGGCCGCAATGCGGGAGATCCGCGCGCAACGCCACCTGCAGGACCTGCCGATCATCGCGCTGACCGCCAAGGCCATGCCGGACGATCGTGAGCGCTGCCTGCAGGCCGGTGCCAACGACTACATCGCCAAGCCCATCGACGTCGACAAGCTGGTATCGCTGTGCCGGGTCTGGTGCTCGCGGCAATGAACGAGCAGGCCCTGTTCGACCTGGAGCTGAAGGTGCTGCTGGAAGCGTTGTACCAGCGCTACCACTACGATTTCCGCAGTTACGCGGTGTCGTCGCTGCGCCGACGGATCCGCCAGGCCATGCAGCGTTATGAGTGCGGGCGGCTGGCCGATCTGCAGCACCGCCTGCTGCACGAGCCGGACCTGTTCGCGCAGGCGATGCAGTTCTTCACCGTGCAGGTCTCGGAGATGTTCCGTGACCCGGCCTATTTCCGTGAGCTGCGCGAGCAGGTAGTGCCGGTACTGCGCACCTATCCGTCGGTGAAGCTGTGGGTGGCCGGTTGCAGCACGGGCGAAGAAGTCTGGTCGCTGGCGATCCTGTTGCACGAGGAAGGCCTGCTCGAGCGCAGCATCGTCTACGCCACCGACATCAATCCAGCGGCGCTGGCCACCGCGGAAGCCGGGGCTTATGGCATCGACCGGATGGCGCAGTTCAGCCGCAACTATCTGGCGGCCGGTGGCGCCGCGTCGCTGTCCGATTACTACGCCACGGCTTACGATGGCGCGGTGTTCGATCGGCAGCTGCGCCGCAACGTGGTGTTTGCCGACCACAGCCTGGCCACCGATACGGTGTTCTCCGAAGTACACCTGGTGTCGTGCCGCAACGTGCTGATCTATTTCAACCGCGACCTGCAGGACCGCGCGGTGGGCCTGTTCCGTGAAGCGCTGGTGCACCGCGGCTTCTTGGGCCTGGGCAGCAAGGAGTCGCTGCAGTTCGGGTGCCACCACGATGCGTTCGAGGTCTGTTCGCGCGAGCATCGCCTGTACCGGAAGGTGGCCTGATGGCCACGCCGACACCCCCGGCCGTACTGGTGATCGGGGCTTCGGCCGGTGGCGTCGCGGCCCTGCAGGCGGTGCTCGGCGCGCTGCCTGCGACGCTGCCGGTGCCGGTGCTGGCGGTGCTGCACCTGCCACGCGATCGCAGCAGCCGCATCGCCGAAGTGCTGGCACCGTACTGCGCGCTGCCGGTGCGCGAGGCCGAAGACAAGCAGCCGTTGCTGCGTGGCACGGTGACCTTCGCGCCGCCGGATTACCACCTGCTGGTGGAAGACGCCGGCTCGCTGGCGCTGTCGGTGGACGCGCCGGTGCTGTTCTCGCGCCCGGCCATCGATCCGCTGTTCGAATCGGCAGCGGCCGTATTCGGCGACCAGGTGCTGGCCCTGCTGCTGACCGGCGCCAGCAGCGATGGCAGTGAAGGGGTGGCCGCAGTGCGCGGCGCCGGTGGTCGAGCCTGGCTGCAATGTCCCGAGGAGGCCGAGGCATCGATGATGCCGGCCTCCGCCCTGCAGCACGCTGGTGCCGATGCCGTGCTGCCCCTTGAACTGATGTGTCGTCGCCTGAAGGAGCTGTTTGCATGAACCTGTTGCCGCCGGACCCTGCGCAGTCGCAGTCCCCGGTCAACCTGCTGATCGTCGACGACGTGCCGCAGAATTTGGTGGCCATGCAGGCGCTGTTGCAGCGCGAGGGCGTGAACCTGCTGCTGGCCGGTTCGGGCGCGGAGGCGCTGGAGCTGCTGCTGGAGCACGAGGTGGCGCTGGCGTTGCTGGACGTGCACATGCCCGAGATCGATGGCTTCACCCTGGCCGAACTGATGCGCGGCTCGCATCGCAGCCGCACGGTGCCGATCATCTTCCTGACCGCCTCGCCGGACGATCCGCTGCGTGCGTTCAAGGGCTACGAAACCGGTGCGGTGGATTTCCTGCACAAGCCGGTGGCACCACAGGTCATCCTGAGCAAGGTCAACGTCTTCATCGAGCTGTACCAGCAGCGCCAGCTGCTGAAGGCCCGCAACGAGGCGCTCGAGCGGGCGCTGAAGCTCAACGAGACGATGGCCGCCGTGTTGACCCACGACCTGCGCACGCCGCTGTCGGCGATCCTGTTGTGTGCCGACAAGCTGGCGCTGGAGCTTCCGGCGAACAACAGCAGCGCGCAGCAGACACTGGCGCATCTGGAGGCCAGTACCCTGCGCATGGCGCGGATGGTCGAGCAGTTGCTGGACTTTTCGCGGATCCGCAGTGGTGGCCTGCGGCTGCAGGCTGCCGCCTGCGACCTGCGTGAGGTCACCCGTGCGGTGATCGCCGAAGCGGGCAGTGCCCACGGTCACGAGCGCATTCGTTTCGACGCCGTCGGCGACACGCGCATGCAGGGCGACATGGACCGCCTGGGCCAGATCGCAGCAAACCTGGTGGGCAATGCGTTGACGCATGGCAGCGAGGCACACGTGCAGCTGGATGGCAACGATGCCCGCACGGTGGTGCTGCGGGTGAGCAATGCCGGCCATATCGATGACGCGCTGTTGCCGCGCTTGTTCGAGCCGTTCAAGGCCAGTTTCCACCAGAGCAAGGGACTGGGCCTGGGCCTGTACATCGTGGATCAGTTCGTGCGCGCGCACGGCGGCCGGATCGGGGCGCGCAACGAGGCAGGCCAGGTCGTGTTCGAGGCCGTGCTGCCGCGGCGGTGGGACGGGGCGGGCGCCACCGCAACCTGAATTCTTCAGGGAACGGGCGGGCGTATTGAGACGGGCTCGTCCGCAACTGCTACCGTGCGTTCACACCCAGCCAAGGAAGCACCATGCCATTGCGCGCCATCGCCTACATCAGCCGGGCGCTGCCGGAGCTCTCCAGCCAACGCCTGCAGGCGCTGGTCGAAGACGCTGCGCGTTTCAACAAGATGGCGGGGGTGACCGGAGTGCTGCTGCACGATGGCAATCGTTTCCTGCAGTACATCGAGGGGCCGCCGGATGGCATCGACTCGGTGTATGAGCGCATTCTCCAGGCCGGCAGTCACATCGACATCATCGAGCTGGCGCGAGGCCGCCTCGGCCAGCGCCAGTTTCCCTACTGGTCGATGCGGGCGTTGCCGGTGGAGGCAGCGCTGCTGCGCCAGTTGTCATCCAGCGACTGGGCCGGTTTCAGCCGGGCGCTGGAGGGGGATCGCGCGGCGCCGACACCGGTCGACCTGCTGGACACGGTGGTGCAGCCGGCGCTGCATGCCGGCTGACATTCAACCACACGCCCGGCCGCAGTAGGCAGCGTGCAGGGCCTGCAGCACACCCAGCGCAGGCCCTTCGACCACCCGATAGTGGATCGCCTGTGCCTCGCGCCGGGTTGCCACGATCTTCATCGCGCGCAGTACCGCCAGGTGCTGGGACAGCGCCGACGCGCTCAGCCCGGTAAGCGCCTGCAGCTCCGCTACTGCCGCCTCGCCTTCGACCAGGCGGCACAACACCCGCAGCCGGGCGGGGTGGGCCAGGCCTTTGAGCAGCGTGGCTGCCTCTGAAGCGTGTTCGGCCATGGCTGCGCCGTCGGGCAGGGACCGGACCATGTTGACTCCTTTGTTTAGGATAATCTAATTTAGAGCAGTCTAAATTAAGGAGCAATTCCATGTGCGGCGGCGAAGAGGGTGGGGCATGAACCTGCCCTGGGGTGCGGTCACCGGCGGCGCCTTGATCGGTGCCGCTGCGGTGCTGTTGCTGGCCAGCATCGGGCGCGTGGCGGGCATCAGCGGCATCGCCGCGGGCAGCCTGCGGGCAGCCGAAGGCGAGCGTGGCTGGCGCTGGGCATTCCTGGCCGGCCTGCTGGCATCGGCGGGGCTGGTGCTGTGGTGGCAGTCGGTGCCCGCGGCATCGCCACGCGCACTGCTGCGTGATGCATTGCCGGCCTGGCAGTTGGTCGGCGCCGGCCTGCTGGTCGGCTTCGGCACCCGCTTGGGCAGCGGCTGTACCAGTGGCCACGGCGTGTGTGGCCTGGCGCGCGGTTCGAAGCGATCGTCGCTGGCGGTGCTGTTATTCATGGCGTTCGCGATGCTGACGACCTTCCTGGTCCGGCACGGTGGAGCCCTGGTATGAGTCGTCCGAGGGCTGCTGCCGCTGTAGCGGGTGCGCTGTTCGGCGCAGGCCTGGCCCTTTCCGGCATGACCGATGCGCGTCGCGTGCTCGGCTTCCTTGATGTCACCGGGGATTTCGATCCCACCCTGCTATGGGTGCTGGGGTCGGCGCTGCTGGTCAGTGCGGCCGGCCAGCGCTGGGCGCTGCGGCGCGCGCGGCCGTGGTTCGCGATGCGCTTCCAGTTGCCCACCGCGCGCGATGTCGATACGCGTCTACTGCTGGGTGCCGCACTGTTCGGTATCGGCTGGGGATGGGCCGGCTACTGCCCGGGCCCGGCCATCGCGGGGCTGGCGGCGGCATCGCGCGAGGCGCTGTGGTTCGTGCCTGCCATGGTCCTGGGCTTCTGGGCGCACGATCGGTTCGCGCGCTGAGGCTTCACTCCGGTGTCACCCTGGATCGGATCAGATCATGCATCACGGGGAAAGGAGCGTAGTGCATGGCACGGATGAACTGGAAAGGAAAGGTGATGCTGGCCGTGGCGTTGGCGTCCGCGACCACGCCGGCGCTGGCCTGCACGCGCGCGGTGTACCTGGGCGACAACGGGGACGTGATTACCGCACGTTCGATGGACTGGAAGGTCGACGTCGCGACCAACCTCTATGTGCTGCCGCGTGGCATCGCGCGTACCGGGCTGGCCGGCCCGAAGTCGTTGGCGTGGACCGCGCGCTACGGCAGCGTGGTGGCCACCGGCTACGACGTGTCGACCACCGACGGCATGAACGAAAAGGGCCTGGTGGCCAACCTGCTGTGGCTGGTCGAATCGGAGTATCCGCAGAAGCGTGGCAACAAGCCGGGCCTGGCGATTTCGCTGTGGGCGCAGTATGTGCTGGACAATTTCGCTACCGTTGAAGAGGCGGTCACCGCGTTGAAGCGCGAGCCGTACTCGATCGTCACCGACAAGGTGCCCGGCGAAGACCGCCAGGCGACGCTGCACCTGTCGCTGTCCGATGCCAGCGGCGACAGCGCGATCGTCGAATACATCGGCGGTCGCCAGGTGATCCATCATGACCGGCGCTACCAGGTGATGACCAACTCGCCGATCTTCGAGCACCAGCTGGCGCTGAACAGCTATTGGCAGCAGATCGGTGGCACGGTGATGCTGCCCGGCACCAACCGTTCCGCCGACCGCTTCGCCCGCGCCTCGTTCTACATCAATGCCATTCCCAAGGCCGAAGACCCGGTGATGGCGTTGGCCAGCGTGTTCAGCGTGATCCGCAATGCATCGGTGCCGTATGGCATCACCACGCCAGGCGAGCCGAACATTTCTTCCACGCGCTGGCGCACCGTAGCCGACCACAGGCGGCGGTTGTACTTCTTCGAGTCGGCGTTGACCCCGAACACCTTCTGGGTTGATCTGAACAAGGTCGACTTCGGCGGCCAGGTCCTCAAGCTGGACCTCGGCAAGGACCAGCGCAATACCTTTGCCGGCGATGCGCTGGGCCAGTTCGTACCCAGCGCACCGTTCACCTTCCTCGGCGTCGACGGTTAGTTCGACGCCTGGCTGGAAGCCGGATAGACCGCCTGGATCGTGCAGCCGCCGTGGGTGTACTGCGGCAGCGGCGCCAGTGCATCGTTGCGCAGGTCACCCTTCTCGAATCCGGCGGTAAGGATGCGATCGCCCGGATTGCCACAGATCAGGCCGTTCTGCATCCCGGAGTGGAAGCTCAGCTGTGGCGCACGGTCGAGCTGGCGGCAGTGGCTGCCAAGCTCCACGCGATAGTAGCGGTGACCACCATTGCGATGCGGATTGGTCTCCACCAGCATGCCCTGCGGGTCGGACGACCACGCGCGCACGTTGCGCGTGGCAAAGCAGTACGACGGCGAACCACCGAAACTGCGGCGGATGTCCCTGCGCTCGCGGATGGTCAGGGCGGGCAGGGTGGCCATGCGCAGGCGGTCGCTGTCGCGGGCCACGTTGGCGTAGTCGCGATCCTGCACGGGGGTCACCGCGCTGATCGCGCAGGTGCGGCCATCGACCACCACACGCTCGCTGGGGCGCCCGCAGGCCCAGCCAGCGGGCGCCTCAAGTTTCAGCGTGGTGGCACCGCGGACGCCGGGGCACTCCTCGCTGAAGTCGATCCGATAAGCCTGGCCCGAGGCGGCTCGCAGGGCGATTGAACGCGGTGACGCCTGCTCCACTTCCTGGACGCCGACCGCGTCCATGCAGTGCGGCGCCGGTGGGGTACGTTCCTGAGCGGAGGCCGGGGCGGTAAGCGCCAGGCCGAGGCTGGTGGCAAGCACCAGGGACAGCTGCTGATGGGTCATGACCTGCACTCCCTGCGTTGGATGACGGACCGACTATAGCAGCGGTTTGCACGGCCGTTGTTACACGCGCACACTGCCCGGATGGGCGCCATCTTCCATCTGCGGCACTACGGGCAGGCCACCGGCCTGGACCGCCATGACTACGCGCAGTGGGTTCTGCCGCTGCAGGGCGAGCTGCAGTTCGAGATGGAAGGGCGCGGCGGTCGGCTGGACCTGCTGCAGGGGGCATTTGTTGCTGCCGGCGAAGCGCATGACCAGATGGCGGACGGCCCCAATGGTTTCGTGATCGTTGATTGTCCTCCAGGCGTGCTTGATGACGGCACGCAGGAGCATCTGTGCCGGCAGCGCTGGCTGCATCTGCCGCTGGCGTTGCGCCGGTGCCTGGCCGACGTGCAGACAGGGCAGCCGATGCCGGCGCTGCTGCCGCAGCTGCTGCAGGTGTTTGCACCGGCGGGCAGTGGCGCGCGCATGCAGGGCCTGTGTGCGGCGGTCCAGGCCGATCCCGGCCGGGCCTGGCCGGTTGCCCGGATGGCCGGATTTGTCGGTGTCAGCGAGAGCCGGTTGCACGCATTGTTCCAGCGCGAGTTCGGGCTGAGCCCGCAGGCCTGGCTCAGCGCGTGCCGGCTGCGCTGGGCCAAGCACCAGCTTCGCACCAGTACGGCGCCGATCAGCGATATCGCGCTGGCCGCAGGCTATTCCGAGCAGAGCGCACTGACTCGTGCGCTGCGCCGCGAGTGTGGCCAGACCCCGGCTGCGTGGCGCAGGAGCGCCGGCTGATCTATAGAGCCGAGCCCACGCTCGGCTGCCCTTATCTGCACAGCGGCCAATCGCAGCCGAGCAGTGGCTCGGCTCTACAGAGATGACAAGGCAATAGCCTGGGTCAAGAGCCCCTACCGGCCAGCGCTTACACTGCGCGGCCCGTTCTCTCCCCCGAAGAACCCGAATGCGCAACAACCCGATGGCCCTGGGCATCGCCAATGGCGTTGCCGCCGGCGCACTGTGGGGCGTGGTTTTCCTCGCGCCCGCCGTGCTGCAGTCGTTCAACGCCCTGCAACTGTCGGCCGGTCGCTATCTGGTCTACGGCCTGATCGCCGTAGCCCTGCTGCTGCCGCGATGGAAGCGGCTGGCGCCCCGGCTGGGCCGTGCCGAATGGATCGGCCTGCTGTGGCTGAGCCTGGCAGGCAACCTGGTCTATTTCCTGCTGCTGGCCGTGGCGGTGCAGTGGGCTGGTGGCGCTGCAGCCTCCTTGATTGTCGGCCTGATCCCGGTGGTGGTCACCCTCGTTGGCGTGCGCGAGCAGGGGGCGGTGCCGCTGAGGCAGCTGCTGTCGGCGCTGGGCCTGTGCGTGCTCGGCGTGGGACTGGTTGGCTGGGAAGCGCTGATGTCCGAGCACCTGGCCACCCCGTGGCGGCAGCGCCTGATCGGCCTGCTGTGCGCGTTCGGCGCGCTGTTCTCGTGGGCGTTGTACTCGATCGGCAACAGCCGCTGGCTGGCGCGCCGACCGGATCTGTCCAGCCACGACTGGTCGCTGCTGACCGGCGTGACGACTGGCGGCCTGGCCCTGCTGCTGGTGCCGATGGCCTTCATCGGTCACACCGGCAGCCATTCGGCGGCGCAGTGGAGTGGGTTCTGGGCGATCAGCGCCGGTGTGGCAGTGGTGGCCTCGATCCTCGGCAACGCATTCTGGAACCGCGCCAGCCGCCTGCTGCCGCTGACCCTGACTGGCCAGATGATCGTGTTCGAAACGCTGTTCGCACTGCTGTATGCCTTCGCCTGGCAACAGCGTTGGCCGTCGCTGCTGGAAGCGCTGGCCATCGTGTTGCTGATGGCCGGCGTGATGCTGTGCGCGCATGCCCATCGCACGCCGCGGGCGATCGCCGAACATGCCGGCTGAATCCGGTCGACAAGCGTGCTGATGCGCGCTTGGTCTCAGTTGCAACCAAATGTACGCACGTTAGCCGATGATCGCCGCAATGGTTTTTTGCATCGCAGCACTTGACAGCGGGCCGGCGCACAGTGTTTTCTGTGCGTCATGGTTCTTGATGCCGCCCACGCCAGCCTGATCGCCCCCGCCACTGCGGGCCGTTCGACTGCGCCGGTCGCCACCACCACCATTACCACCACCACCGTCACCACTGCCCTGGTGCGGCCCGTCGTCTTCGTGTAACTCCCGAAAACCACGGCCCCGCACCATACAGGTGGCGGGGAAACTCGACACCTGCATGCGACGGGGCCTCCTGCCGAGGTCTGCATGTCTTCCCACGCCCCCGCCCATCCCGTTGCCCCGGCCGATCTGGCTGCGCCGTCCACTGTCGTGCACAAGTTCGGCGGCACCTCGGTGGCCAATGCCGAACGCTATCGCCATGTTGCCGGCCTGCTGCTGGCCCGCCCCGAACCGCTGCAGGTCACTGTCGTCTCGGCGATGAAGGGCGTCACTGACGCGCTGATTGATCTGGCGCAGCTGGCGGCCAAGGGCGACGAAGGTTGGCGCGAGGCGTGGCATGCCCTGCGCGCGCGCCATCGCGGCGCCGCCGTGGCGCTGCTGGGCGAGCAGGTCGGCGAGACGGTCGAATGGATCGACGCCCGCTTCGATCAGCTGGCCGAAGTGCTGGCGGCGCTGGCGGTGATCGGCGAGCTGCCGCGCGAAGTGCTCGACCGTGTGCAGGGCCTGGGCGAAGTGTTTTCCGCACAGCTGCTCGGCAGCCACCTGCGTGCCCTGGGCGAAGACTGTGCGGTACTCGATGCACGCGACGTGCTGGTGGTCGGGCATGGCGAACTGGGTGTGGATGTCGACTGGGAGTCCAGCGCGGACCGCCTGGCCAAGTGGCGCCTGCGGCATCCGCAGATGCGCCTGGTCGCCACCGGTTTCGTTGCCCGTGACCGCCATGACCGCATCACCACGCTAGGCCGCAACGGCAGCGACTATTCCGGCGCGATCTTCGCCGCGTTGTTCAATGCCGATGAACTGCACATCTGGACCGACGTCGACGGCGTGCTGTCGGCCGACCCGCGGCTGGTGCCCGAGGCGGTGCAGCTGGAGTCACTGAGCTACGACGAGGCCTGCGAGCTGGCTTATTTCGGCGCCAAGGTGGTGCACCCGCAGACGATGTCGCCGGCCATCCGCCTCGGCCTGCCGATCTTCATCCGCAATACCTTCCAGCCGGCGCATCCGGGGACGCGCATCAGCGCCGAGCGCTCGCCGCGCGGGCCGGTGAAGGGCCTGACCCTGAGCCCCGGCTTGGCCCTGTTGAACCTGGAGGGCACCGGCCTGATCGGCGTGCCCGGTACCGCCGAGCGCGTGTTCGCGGCGCTGCGCCAGGCGCAGGTGTCGGTGGTGATGATCTCGCAGGGTTCGTCAGAGCATTCGATCTGCTGCGTGGTTCGCGCCGCCGAAGCGGCGCGTGGCCGTGAGGCACTGCTGCATGCGTTCGCGCATGAACTGTCGGTAGGGCAGGTGCAGCGCGTGCAGGTCAGCGAGGGCGTCAGCGTGCTGGCGGCAGTGGGCGACGGCATGGCCGGCCAGCCCGGTGTGGCGGCGCGCCTGTTCGAGGCGCTGGGACGCGCGCAGGTGAACATCCTGGCGATCGCGCAGGGCTCGTCGGAGCGCAATATTTCTGTGGCGGTGGACAGTGCCGATGCCACCCGCGCATTGCGGGCCGTACATGCGGGCTTCTGGCTGTCGCCGCAGACGTTCGCGGTCGGTGTGATCGGGCCGGGCAACGTCGGCGCGGCACTGCTGGACCAGCTGCTGGCGGCCCGCCCGCAGCTGCTGGCCAAGGCCAATGTGGATCTTCGCCTGCGCGCGCTGGCCTCGCGTTCGCGCATGCGGCTGGAAGTGGATGGCCTGCACGCCGATTGGCGGGAGGCATTGCAGGACGCGGGCGAGCCCAGCGACCTGGATCGCTTCACCGAACACCTGCTGGCCGCGCACCTGCCGCATGCGGTGGTGATCGACTGCAGTGGCAGCGCCGAGGTGGCCGAGCGCTACGAGGGCTGGCTGGCAGCCGGCATCCACGTGGTGACCCCGAACAAGCAAGCCGGTGCTGGCCCACTGCCGCGCTACCAGCGCATCCGCGCTGCTGCGGCGGCCAGTGGTGCGCGCTTCCGCTACGAAGCCACGGTGGGCGCGGGCCTGCCGGTGATCACCACGCTGCGTGATCTGGTCGATACGGGCGACGAGGTGCTGGCGATCGAAGGCATCTTCTCCGGCACGCTGGCCTGGCTGTTCAACCGCTTCGATGGCAGCCAGCCGTTCTCGCAGCTGGTCGCGCAGGCGCGGTCGATGGGCTACACCGAGCCGGACCCGCGTGACGATCTTTCGGGCGTGGACGTGGCGCGCAAGCTGGTGATCCTCGCCCGCGAGGCCGGCCACGCGCTCAGCCTGGAACAGGTACAGGTGGAAAGCCTGGTGCCGGCGCTGCTGCGCGACGGCAGCGTGGATGACTTCATGGCGAGGCTGGGCGATTCCGATGCCAGCCTGTTGCAGCGGTTGCAGGACGCGCGGGCGCGTGGCGCGGTGCTGCGCTACGTGGCACAGCTGGGCGCTGACGGTGCCTCGGTGGGCCTGCAGGAACTGCCCGCCGACCACGCCTTCGCCAACCTTCGGTTGACCGACAACGTGGTGCAGTTCCGTACCCGTCGCTACTGCGACAACCCGTTGGTGGTGCAGGGTCCGGGGGCCGGCCCGGAAGTCACCGCCGCCGGTGTGTTCGCCGACCTGCTGCGGGTCGCGGCCGGTGAAGGAGCGCGCCTGTGATCGCACGTGCGTTCGCGCCGGCCTCGGTGGCCAACGTGGCGGTGGGCTTCGACATTCTCGGCCATGCCATTGCCGGTATCGGCGATACCGTGAGCGTGCGCCGCATCGACGAGCCGGCGGTGCGGATCGATGCGATCCGTGGCAGTGCTGTCGCGCTGCCACTGGACGCAGCCGGCAACACCGCCGGGGCTGCGCTGATGTCGCTGCGCGAAGGCCTGGGCCTGGATTTCGGTTTCGCAGTCGAGATCGACAAGGGCATCCCGTTCGGTTCCGGCATGGGCGGTTCGGCAGCGTCGAGTGTCGCGGCGCTGGTCGCCGCCAATGCGCTGCTGGATGCGCCGCTGACGCGCGAGGCGCTGTATCCATTTGCGCTGGATGGCGAGGCGGTGGCCAGTGGTGGCCGTCACGGTGACAACGTGGGGCCATTGCTGCTGGGCGGGCTTGCACTGTGCACGGCCGACCGCCTGCTGCCGATTCCGGTACCGGCTACCTGGCACAGCCTGCTGGTGCATCCGCACGCGGTCCTGGAAACACGCCGCGCACGCCAGGCGCTGCAGGGCAGCTATGCGCTGGGTGAATTCGTGGCACAGAGTGCGAACCTTGCGCTGGTACTCAGTGGCTGCCATCGCAGCGACGCCGCGCTGGTCCGCGCAGGCCTGCGTGATGTGCTGGTGGAGCCTCGCCGCGCCGGCCTGATTGCGGGCTTCGAGGCCGCACGCGATGCGGCGCTGTCTGCGCATGCGATGGGCGCGGGCATTTCGGGCGCTGGCCCCAGCGTGTTCGCCTGGTTCGAGGACGCCGACCAGGCCCGCGCCGCTGCCGCACCGGTGCAGGCCGCATTTGCCGCCGCCGGTTTCGACAGCGATGCCTGGGTGTCGCCGCTGGATGCACCGGGAGCCCGCTTGTGCTGAATCCTTCCCCTTTACTGGATACCGAACCCATGCAATTTGTTTCGACCCGGGGTCAGCCCCCGGCCGTTGGCCTCAGTGCGGCGATCGCTGCAGGATTGGCGCCCGATGGAGGGCTGTATGTTCCGCAGGTGCTGCCGGCGCCACGTGAGCTGCGAGCCGGCGCAACGCTGGCCGATACCGCCGCCGATCTGCTGGCGCCGTTCTTTTCTGGCGACACGCTGGAGTCTGCGTTGCCATCGATCTGCCGCGAGGCGTACGACTTTCAGGTGCCGCTGCGTCCACTGGGCGGCGGTGACCATGTGCTGGAGCTGTTCCATGGGCCGACGGCGGCGTTCAAGGATATCGGTGCGCGCTTCCTGGCCGGTACGCTGTCGCGGCTGCAGGCCGGCAAGGACCGTGATCTGACCATCGTCGTCGCCACCTCCGGCGATACCGGCGCCGCCGTTGCCGCGGCCTTCCATCGCCAGCCCGGCGTACGCGTGGTGGTGCTGTATCCGGATGGCCGCGTGTCACCGCGGCAGGCGCATCAGCTCGGTTGTTTCGGCGACAACATCCAGGCGCTGCGCGTGGCCGGCGCCTTCGACGATTGCCAAGCGATGGTCAAGCAGGCACTGGCTGACCGCGAACTGCAGGCGCAGGTGCCGCTGAGTTCGGCCAACAGCATCAGCCTCGGCCGCCTGCTGCCGCAGATGAGTTATTACGCGCATGCGGCGTTGTCCCATTACGCGTTGCATCGTCGCCGGCTCAACCTGGTGGTGCCGACGGGCAATCTGGGCAATGCGATGGCCGCAGTACTGGCGCGCGCGCTGGGCGTGCCGATCGGGCAGATCGTGCTGGCCACCAATGCCAATGCGGTACTGCCGGCGTACTTCAACGGTGGCGACTACCAGCCGCAGGCCAGTGTGGCCACGGTTGCCAACGCAATGGATGTGGGGGCGCCAAGCAACTTCGAACGCCTGCGCTGGCTTTACCACGGAGATGATGCCGAACTGCGCGCTGCGTTCCGTGCGTTCGCGGTGGACGACGTGACCATCCGCGCCACGATTGCCGCAGCGCATGCGAGCCGCGGCGAACTGTTCTGCCCGCACACGGCCACGGCGGTGAAGGTGCTGCAGGACCTGCGCGCGCGTGGTGCCAAGGGTGACTGGGCGGTGGTGGCTACCGCCCATCCGGCCAAGTTCGAGGCTGTGGTCGAACCGTTGATCGGCGAACCCGTGGCGGTGCCGCCGGCGCTCGATGCATTGCTGCAGCGGCCCGCGCACGCGGAACCGTTGGCTG
>NZ_JAOBZT010000060.1:0-27119 GCF_029839005.1 Stenotrophomonas sp. GD03958
ACGCCGCCCTCGGGCGGCGTTTTCCGTTCTGCTTACTTGCCGCCCAACCGCTCCCACAGGAAGCTGTAGGCCAGCGCCGACATGTGTGCGGCCTGCGCGTTGTTGGCGGCGCCGCCGTGGCCACCTTCGATGTTCTCGTAGTAGGTCACGTCCTTTCCGGCGTCGATCATCTTCGCCGCCATCTTGCGTGCATGGCCCGGGTGCACGCGGTCATCGCGGGTGGAGGTGGTGAACAGCACCGGCGGGTAGTTCTTCTTCGCGTCGAACAGGTGGTACGGCGAGAAGGTCTTGATGAACTCCCAGTCGCTGGTGTCCGGGTTGCCGTACTCGGCCATCCACGAGGCGCCGGCCAGCAGGTGGCTGTAGCGCTTCATGTCCAGCAGCGGCACCTGCACCACCACCGCACCGAACAGCTCCGGGTACTGGGTCAGCATGTTGCCGGTCAGCAGGCCACCATTGCTGCCGCCCTGCACGCCGAGGTGCCTGGCGCTGGTGATCTTGCGCTTGACCAGATCGCGCGCCACCGCGGCCATGTCTTCATAGGCCTTGTGGCGGTTCTGCTTCAGTGCCGCCTGGTGCCAGCGCGGCCCATACTCGCCACCGCCACGGATGTTGGCGACCACGTACACGCCGCCCTTTTCCAGCCAGGCGCGGCCCATGCCACCGGAATAGCTCGGGGTCAGCGAGATCTCGAAGCCACCGTAGCCGTACAGCAGGGTCGGATTGGAACCGTCCAGCTTCATCGCCCGATCGTGCACAACGAAGTACGGCACGCGGGTGCCATCCTTGCTGGTGGCGAAGTGCTGCTCGATCACCTTGCCCTTGGCATCGAAGAAGGCCGGCATGGTCTTCAGCGTTTCCGGGGCCTGGCCGATCTCGGCCAGGGCCAGCGTGGTCGGGGTCAGGTAGTCGGTGGCGGTCAGCCACACCGCGTCGCTGTCATTGCTGTCCACTGCAGCCACGCCCAGTGTGCCGAAGGCAGGGGCGCCGACGAAGCGGCTGGTCTTCCAGCCATCTGCGCCCGGGGTCAGCACCGACAGGCGGTTCTTGACGTCGTCCAGCACGTTCAGCACCAGATGGCTCCTGGTCCAGGTGGCGCTGGCCAGCGAGGTGGTCGCGGTCGGGGTGAACAGCACCTCGAAGTCGCGCTTGCCGGCCAGGAAGTCGTCCAGCTGGGTGGCCAGCAGCGAACCGGAGGCATAGGTCTTGCCGCCCACGGTCCACGGATCGCGCAGTTCCAGGGTCAGCCACTGCTTGTGCAGGCCCTTCTCGGCCGAATTCGGCGCATCGATTTTGGTCAGCGTGCCGTCGTCGCCACGCAGGTAAAGCTCGTTGTTGTAGAACGCCAGCGTGCGGCTGACCAGGTTGCGCTCGAAGCCCGGGGTGTCATCGTGCATCGCCGCGATGTACATGTCTTCCGGCTTGCCTTCGTACACCACGGTGGCCGAGGCCATCGGCGTGCCGCGCTTCCACAGCTTGGCCACGCGCGGATAGCCGGACGTGGTCATCGTGCCGGCACCGAAGTCGGTGTAGACGAACACGGTGTCGCGGTCGACCCAGTTGAGGCCGCCCTTCGACTCCGGACGGAAGAAGCCGTCCTTGATCCAGGTCTTGTTGGCCAGGTCGAACTCGCGGGTGACGTCGGCGTCGGCGCCGCCACGCGACAGCGCGATCAGGCAACGGCTGTAATCCGGGCGCAGGCAATCGGCGCCGTGCCAGACCCAGTTCTCACCCTCGGCCTTGTTCAGTGCATCCAGGTCGAGCACGGTTTCCCACTGCGGCGAGGCCTTGCGGTATTCGGCCAGGGTGGTGCGTCGCCACAGGCCACGCTCGTGCTGCTGGTCCTTCCAGAAGTTGTAGTAGTAGTCGCCGATCTTCTGCACGGCGGGAATCTTGGCATCGGAGTCGAGCACCTCGCGGATGCTGGCTTCCATCTGCTTGAAGGCCGGGGTCTGCGCAAGGCGCGCCTCGGACTTGGCGTTCTGTTCCTTGACCCAGGCCAGCGGCTTGTCGCCGGTTACGTCTTCGAGCCAGGCGTAACGGTCGGTGTCTTCAGCGGCCACGGCGGTCCCCACCGAGGCAGCGGTCATCATGCCAGCCAACAGGCAGGCGGAAGCGAATCGTGACATTGCAGCTCCAGGCAGTCATAAGCCTTGGAACGCTAGCATGGATCACCGCTGTCGCCCCCGTGTCGAAGGTCAGGCCGCGGCGGTGGCGCCGCGACGGCGGCGGGCCGCACCGCCACCGCGTCGGTCCGCCTGTCCACCGGTGTGACGCGCCCGCCGCAGCCACGACAGGCGCGGCAACGGGAAGCGCAGCAGCGCCCACCAGGCCACCAGCGGCATGCCCACCAGCCACATCGGCAACCAGCCCAGCCACGCGCTGCTACCACGCGCGGCCGGCCAGACCAGGACCAGTGCCACACCGGCCAGGGCCAACTGCCGCACGCTGCGCAGCAGGCGCGGGTCGGCACGTTCAAGGCTGACGCGTTCAGCTGCAGGGCGACGGACGGAACGTGCGTTCATGGGGCTTCTCCGGTAGACAGTGCAACACAGCTTGGTCAATGCCCTTCTCAAAGGCTGCGACACCATTGACGGATCGCGCACGCTCAGTCGACCATGCTCACGCAAAGCCCTCCTGAGCCCGCTCCCGCATGACTTCGATCCGCCCGCTCTGCGCCATGCTCTTGGCCCTGTCCCTGGCGGGCCCCGCCGTGGCCGCCAGCGAGCCGCCATCGCCCCGTGCCAGCGCCCCACGCGTCGCCGACCCGGATGCGCCGATCGACCTGAAGCGCTTCATGGGTACCTGGTACGTGATTGGCCGCGTGCCGAACTTCGTCGAGCGCGGCCATGTGGCCAGCGTCAACGAGTACGAACTGCGCGACGCGCACAAGGTCGGCATCACCTACCGCTATCGTGATGGCTTCGGCGAACCCCTGCAGGAGATCCGCGCACGCGCCAGTGTCGACCCGGACAGCGGCAATCACGGCTGGCGCACCTGGTTCTATCGCGTGGTGCCCACCCATTCACGGGTGCTGGAAGTAGCACCGGATTATTCCTGGGCACTGATCGGCTACCCGGGCCGCGAGATGGCCTGGATCTTCTCGCGCACACCGGACATGGACAAGGGCCTCTACAAGGAACTGGCCGAGCGCCTGCGTGACGAATACGGGGTGAACACCGACAAGCTCAAGCGTGTGCCACAGCGCCCGGAGCAGGTCGGCAAGCTGGGTTACGAAGTACCCAACGTGCGTTGAGAGAGCGCCGGGCGCAGATGTAGTGCCGGCCGCTGGCCGGCAGCTCCGGCACACCTGGGAGCAGCGCATCGTTGCCAGCCAGCGGCCGGCACTATCTGAGGCGGGCTACTTGCGGGTGTAGTGCGCGACCAGGCGGTCGCCGAGCATCTGCAGCAGCTGCACCAGGATCAGCAGCACCACCACGGTAACCAAGGCCACGTCGGTGCGGTTGCGCTGGTAGCCTTCGCGCAGCGCCAGGTCGCCCAGGCCGCCGGAACCGATCGCGCCGCCCATGGCAGTGAAGCCAACCAGAGCAACGGTAGTGACCGTGGCGGCGGCAATCAGGCCCGGCCGCGCTTCAGGAAGCAGCACCCGGGTGACCAGTTGCCAGGTGGTGGCACCCATCGACTGCGCGGCCTCGACCACGCCGCGGTCCACTTCGCGCAGCGCGGTTTCCACCAGGCGCGCGTAGAACGGCGCCGCACCGATGACCAGCGCCGGCAACGTGCCGAGCACGCCGATCGACTGGCCCATCAACCACAGCGACACCGGGATCAACACCACCATCAGGATGATGAAGGGTACCGAACGCAGCAGGTTCACCACGATCGCCAGCGCGCCATAGACCAGTGGCCGGCGTTTCATCTGCGGCGCGCCGAACACGTACAGCAGCACGCCCATCGGCAGGCCGATGGCCAGGGTAAGCGGCAGCGAGCCGGCCATCATCAGCAGCGTCTCGAGGGTGGCCTTGCCGATATCCACCCACTTGTCCGCATCCAGGTGGCGGAAGAAGCCGCCGGCAGTAGCGATGATCATCGACGCAGTTCCTCAACGTGCACGCCGGCGGCCACGAACGCGGCCTGCGCGGCGGACTGGTCACCGCCCACCAGGGCGACGACCAGCTGGCCATACGGGGTGTCCTTGATCCGGTCGATACGGCCGGACAGGATGTTGTAGTCGACCCCGGTCTGCCGCGCGACGCTGCCGAGCAGGGGTTCGTAGGTATCGCCACCGAGGAACGTCAGCCGCACGATGCGGCCACCGACGGCATCGAAATCGCGATGCAGCGCACCTTCGTCCATGTGCTCCGATTCGCTGACGAAACGGCGCGTGGTCGGATGCTGTGGATGCAGGAACACCCGGGTGACCGGCCCGGTCTCGACCATCTGGCCGGCGTCGAGCACGGCGACGCGGTCGCAGACGCGGCGGATCACGTCCATCTCGTGGGTGATCAGCACGATGGTCAGGCCCAGCTCGCGATTGATCTTCGACAGCAGCGACAGCACCGATGCCGTGGTCTGCGGATCGAGCGCACTGGTGGCCTCGTCGCACAGCAGGATCTGCGGACGCGTTGCAAGTGCGCGGGCAATGCCGACGCGCTGCTTCTGGCCACCGGACAGCTGCGCCGGATACTTCTGCGCATGCGCTTCCAGGCCAACGGTCTGCAGCAGCTCGACCACGCGTGCGTCGATCTCCGCCTTCGGTGTGCCGGCCAGCTCCAGCGGGAAGGCGACGTTGCCGGCCACCGTGCGCGAAGACAGCAGGTTGAAGTGCTGGAAGATCATGCCGATGCGCCGGCGCAGCGAGCGCAGGCCGTCCGCGTCCAGTGCGGTGACATCCTCGCCACCGATCAGCAGACGCCCGCCACTGGGTTCTTCCAGGCGGTTGATCATGCGGATCAGCGTCGACTTGCCGGCGCCGGAATGGCCGATGATGCCGAATACCTCACCGGCCTCGATGGTCAGGTCCAGCGGCTGCAGCGCGCTCACTGCGCGGCCGGCAACGGCATAGGATTTGTGCAGGCGCTGGAACTCGATCACGGGCGTGGCTCACCGGCTGGGTGACGGAAGGGGGCGTGCAGCCTACCAGCGCAGGCGGTCGCGCGCCCGCGCCATGGGCCAGAATGTTATTCCTTTTGGTTCTAAGCCGCTGCCCACGGTAGCGCCGGCCGCTGGCCGGCACCTGCAGCGGTCCCTCCGGCGCGAGGGGTTGCCGGCCGCCGGCCGGCCCTACCCCGGCTCAGGGGTGGTCCAACGGCTTCGGCGGCTCCTGCCGGTTCACCCGCTCGCGATGCAGCAGGTACAGGCCGGACGCAACGATGATCGCCGCCCCCACCCAGGTATAGCCATCGGGCAGCTGGCCCCAGAACGCCAGGTCCCAGCCGATCACCCAGACCAGCCCGCTGTACTCCAGCGGCGCGATCATCGAGGCCTCGCCCAGCTGGAAGGCCCTGGTCAGGGCGATCTGGCCCAGCGCCCCGGCCAGGCCCATGCCGCCGATCAGCGGCGCATGTGCCAGTTGCAGTGGCACCCAGCCGGGAAGGGCCAGCAGGCCGGCACCGATGGCCATGATCACCAGGAACCAGACCACCATCGACTGCGAGGTATCGGTGCGGGTCAGCAGGCTGACCGTGATCGCAGCTACGGCATAGGCGGTGGCCGCGGCCAGCACCATCAGCCCAGGCACCGAAATGAAGCCGTCCACGCCCGGCCGCAGCACCACCAGCACGCCGACCAGGCCGATGCCGATGGCGACCCAGCGCCGCGGCCCGACCCGTTCGCCCAGCAGCGGCACCGACAGCGCAGCGATCAGCAGCGGGGCAACGAAATAGATGGTGTAGGCAGTGGACAGCGGCAGGTCGCGCAGGGCGAACACGAAGCAGCCGATCATCGCCATGCCCAGCGCACCACGCAGCAGGTGCAGCCCCCAGCGGCGCGGCGCCAGTGAACGCGGCCCGGCGCTGGCCAGCACCCAGACCAGCACGAACGGCAACGAGGCCGCGCCGCGCAGGAAGGTCACTTCCAGGGTGGGGTAGCTGGCCGACAGCTGCTTCATGCCGGCGTCCATCAGCGAGAAGCAGGCGACCGCAGCGACCATCCAGGCCACTGCGCGCGAGGGAGAGCGTTGCACGTTCATGGCCCATTATCGCCCGGTCGTCGCTTTCTGTAGAGCCGAGCCCACGCTCGGCTGCTCTTCACAAAGCAGCCGAACGTGGGCTCGGCGCTACAAAGGGCGGGCATAGGGCCCTCGCGATAGAATGGCTGCCACTGAATCCTGCGGAGCATCGCCATGCCTTCCTTCGACGTCGTGTCCGAAGTCGACACCCACGAACTGACCAACGCCATCGACCAGGCCAACCGCGAACTGGCCACCCGCTTCGATTTCAAGGGCGTGGATGCCAAGTTCGAGCGCGATGGCGATGTGATCAACCAGTTCGCGCCGACCGAGTTCCAGCTCAAGCAGATGAACGACATCCTGCGTGCACGCCTGGCCGCGCGCGGCATCGATGTGCTCAGCCTCGAATTCGGCGACATCGAGACCAACCTGGCCCAGGCCCGGCAGAAGATCACCGTCAAGCAGGGCATCGAGCAGAAGGTCGCCAAGAAGATCGCCGCTGCGCTGAAGGAGGCCAAGCTGAAGGTCGAAAGCCAGATCAACGGCGACAAGCTGCGCGTGCAGGGCAAGAAGCGCGATGACCTGCAGGACGCCATCTCCGTGCTCAAGGCCGGCAAGTTCGAGCTGCCGCTGCAGTTCAACAATTTCCGCGATTGATCTGGCCGCCGGGCATGGCCCGGCGCCGGCACCTGCGGTACGACGGCGCGTTGCAATCGACGCGCCTACAATGTCCGCCCCGCCAGCCGACGTGCCCGCCATGACCGACGCCCAACTGCCCACCGAGGACCCGATCGCCGCCACCCGCCTGTGGCTGGAACGCATCGTCATCGGCCTGAACCTGTGCCCGTTCGCCAAGGCGGTGTATGTGAAGGACCAGGTCCGCATCGTGCTCAGCGATGCGACCACGACGGAAGCCCTGGTTGAGCAGCTGGCCGAGGAACTGGTCCTGCTGCGCGATACGCCGGCCGAGCAGATCGATACCACGCTGATCGTGCATCCGCAGGTGCTGACCGATTTCCTCGACTACAACGACTTCCTCGACAACGCCGATGCGGCGATCGAGGCACTGGACCTGCAGGGCATCCTGCAGGTGGCCAGCTTCCATCCGGACTACCAGTTCGAAGGCGTGGCGCCGGGCGATGCCAGCAACTACACCAACCGTGCGCCCTTCCCCACCCTGCACCTGCTGCGCGAAGACAGCGTGGCGCGCGCGGTGGACGCGTTCCCTGATCCGGACGTGATCGTCGAGCGCAACATCCAGACCCTGGACCGTATCGGCGTGGACGGCTGGCATCGCCGCCTGCGTGGCGAAGACCTGTCGTGAGCACGGTGCCGCCGATTGCCGCTTGGCCGGCCGCGCCGCTGTCGGGCAAGGTGGTGCTGGTCACCGGCGGCGCCAACGGCATCGGCCGTGGCATCGCCCAGTGCGTGCTCGGTGCAGGTGGCCGCGTGTTGATCGGCGACCTGGACGTGGAAGCCGGCCAGGCCTGCCTGCGCGAGTGGCAACGCGGTGAGGACGCCGCATTCCAGCACCTGGACATTACCGACGAAGCCAGTGTGCGCGACTTCATTGCCACGGCCCTGCAGTGTTTTGGTCGCATCGACGGGCTGGTCAACAACGCGGGCATCGCCGGTGCGCACGGCTCGCGGCTGCAGGACATGGACTGGGATGAATGGCAGCGCCGCCTGTCGTCGCTGCACGGCGCTTTCCTGTGCAGCAAGCACGCGTTGCCGGCGCTGACAGCCAGCGCCGCCGGCGCCATCATCAACATCGCCTCGACCCGCGCCTGGCAATCCGAAGCGCACAGCGAGGCCTATGCGGCGGCCAAGGGTGGCCTGGTGGCCTTCACCCATGCGCTGGCGATCAGCGCCGGCCCGGCGGTGCGGGTGAACAGCATCAGCCCGGGCTGGATCGGCACCAGCGAGTGGCAGGCACCCTCACGGCGACACGCGCCGGAGTACTCGGCCATCGACCACGCACAGCATCCGGTCGGCCGGGTCGGCCACCCCGAGGACATCGGCGCGCTCGCGGTATACCTGCTGTCGTCGCTGTCCGGCTTCAGCACCGGCCAGGATTTCATCGTCGACGGCGGCATGACCCGGAAGATGATCTACGCCGAATGACCCACCACCGGTAGTGCCGGCCGTTGGCCGGCGTTCCGGTAGATCCACGCCATGCGTGGAGGGCGGTGAAGTGCCAACCAAGGTTGGCACCTACCCGACGCCTTACGCCATGCCCGAGTGACGCAGCAGCGCGTCGATCTGCGGTGCACGGCCGCGGAAAGCCCTGAAGTTCTCCGCCGCCGGGCGGCTGCCACCGCGCGACAGGATCTCATCACGGAAGCGTGCACCGGTTTCCGCCAGTGCCTGCGGCGCTTCCTCGAACGCGGCATAGGCGTCGGCGCTGAGCACCTCGGCCCACTTGTAGCTGTAGTAGCCCGCGGCGTAACCGCCCGCAAAGATGTGGCTGAACTGGTGCGGGAAGCGGTTCCAGGCCGGCGGGTGGTTCACCGCCACTTCCGCGCGCACGCGGTCGAGCAGCGCCAGCACGCTGTCCTGCGCTGGCTCGAACTGGCTGTGCAGCAGCATGTCGAACAGGCCGAACTCCAGCTGGCGGACGGTGGCCATCCCGCTGTGGAAGTTGCGCGCGGCCAGCATGCGCTCGTACAGCGTGCGCGGCAGCGGCTCGCCACTGTCCACGTGCGCGGTCATCGCCTGCAGGTGGTCCCATTCCCAGCAGAAGTTCTCCATGAACTGGCTGGGCAGCTCAACCGCATCCCATTCCACGCCGTTGATGCCGGCCACGCCCAGTTCGCCGATGCGGGTCAGCAGCTGGTGCAGTCCGTGGCCCATCTCATGGAACAGCGTGGTCACTTCGTTGTGGCTGAAGGTGGCCGGCTTGCCGTTGGCACCCCGGCCGAAGTTGCACACCAGGTAGACCAGCGGCGTCTGCACGCTGCCGTCGGCGCGCACGCGACGGTTGCGGCAATCATCCATCCACGCCCCGCCGCGCTTGCCCTCGCGGGCGTACAGGTCCAGGTAGAACTGGCCAACCAGCGCGCCCTGCGCATCGACCAACCGGAAGAAGCGCGCATCCTCGTGCCACACCGGCGCGCTGTCCTCCTGCACGCGCAGGCCGTACAGCTGCTCGATCACCGAGAACAGGCCACCCAGTACCTTCGGCTCGGTGAAATACTGCTTCACCTCCTGCTCGGAATAGCTGTAACGCGCCTGCTTCAGGCGGTCGGCGGCGAAGGCCAGGTCCCAGGCCTGCAGGCTGTCGATGCCGAGCTGTTCGCGCGCGAACTGCTCCAGCTCGGCGCGGTCCCTGGCCGCGAACGGCTTGGCACGCGCGGCCAGGTCACGCAGGAAACCGAGCACTTCGGCCGGGTCCTGCGCCATCTTGGTCGCCACCGAGTAATGGCCGTACGAATCGAAGCCGAGCAACGCAGCCAGTTCGGCGCGCAGGGCAAGGATGCGGTCGATGTTGCCGCTGTTGTCCAGTGCGTCATCGCCGAATTCGGACGCACGCTGGGCGCTGGCGCGGTACAGGATCTCGCGAAGGTCGCGGTCCTCGCCCCAGGTCTGCACCGGCAGGTAGCACGGCATCTGCAGGGTCAGTTTCCAGCCGGCCTTGCCGTCCTTCTGTGCTGCGGCATGCGCGGTGGCCTTCACGTCTTCCGGCAGGCCCTTCAGCCGCGCTTCGTCTTCGATGATCAGCGACCAGGCATCGGTAGCGTCGAGCACGTTCTGCGAGAACTTCGCCGACAGCGCCGACAGTTCTTCCTTGATCGCAGCAAAACGCTGCTGGGCCTCGGGCGCCAGCTCGGCGCCGCCCAGGCGGAAGTCGCGCAGGGTGTTGTCCAGCACCTTGCGCTGGGCTTCATCGAAATGCGCCGTCTCCGGGCTGGCGGCCAGCGCCTGGTACTGCCGATACAGCGCCAGGTTCTGCCCCAGCGCACTGGCGAAGCGGGTCACCCGCGGCAGGTTGCTGTTGTAGGCCTCGCGCAGCTCCGGGGTGTTGACCACGCCCTGCAGGTGGCCGACCAGGCCCCAGGCGCGCCACAGGCGCTCGGTGGCATCGTCCAGCGGGGTCACGAAGGTCTGCCAGGTGACCGGCTGCACCTGCTCGGCTGCGCTGACGGCGGCTTCGGCCTCGGCCAGCAGCACATCCAGCGCCGGCGCCACGTGCTCGGGGCGGATCGCCTCGAAGCGCGGCAGGCCGGAAAAATCGAGCAGGGGGTTGGCAACGGTCACGGCAGATCTCCAGGATACGGGCCCGGCACCCGGGCAGCCCTCCAGATATGGCGCTGCCGGGCGCGGCTGACAAGGGGGCACGGCATTCACATCGGCCTTACGCGCGCCCCCCGAAGCTCTGGATGCGGGGGAGTCCGCAGCGGCACGTACCGAACGAGGCCCCACATGGAAGGTCTGGCTGCAGTTGCATCCGCCTCACCGGCGCGGTCGCTGGCACTGTCTGCCAGCGCGGCCGAACTGGCCTGGATCGCCGCGCTGTGCGATGCCGGCGACGACGCCCCGCGCCACCTGCAGCAGTTGCAGGCGGTGCTGCAGCAGGGCGGCACGTTCAATGAAAGCCAGGAGTGGTACCCGTTCGAAGTGGTCGAGCGCGGCGCCAGCCAGCTGCAGCTGGGCCATGAGCGCGAGTTCGTGATCTGCGTGCTGCTGTGGTTGCAGGCATTGGCCCAGGGCCGCGCCAGCATCCTGGATCCCACCCTGCACCTGGATGACCGCGCGATGGACATCGAGGCCTTGCCCGATGCACTGCGCGACGCGGTGCTCGACGCCTTCACCGCAGCGGGTTACTGAGACACCGTCGCGGACGCCGACATGGCCCGGCGCGAGCGTCGTCCGTGCTACAGCGCTTCCAGGCTGCACCACGGCAGCTCGGGCAATCCCTGCCCGGCCACCGCAGCGGCCAGCTGTGCGTCGGCGCCGTCGACATCAATGCCCTGGCGCGCGTACCACGCCGGATCGTAGTAGCTCTGCGCATAGCGCTCGCCGCTGTCGCACAGGATGCTGACGATGCTGCCCTGTTGGCCCGCCTCGCGCATCCACTGCGCCGCCTGCAGTACGCCGATGAAGTTGGTGCCGGTCGAGCCACCGACACGGCGGCCGAGCTGGCGGCTGACATGGCGCATCGCAGCCAGGCTCAGCGCGTCGGGTACCTTGACCATCGCATCGACGCTGGTCGGGATGAAGCTCGGCTCCACCCGTGGCCGGCCGATGCCTTCCACGCGCGAACCACCACTGCAGGTCAGGTCGCGCCAGTCCTGTTCACCGGCCACGGCGGCCCGGTAGCCGTCGAAGAACACCGACACTTCCGGGTCCGCGCACAGGATGCGGGTGTCGTGGCGGCGGTAGCTGACATAGCGGCCCAGGGTGGCGGCGGTGCCGCCGGTGCCGGGGCTGCACACGATCCATTCCGGAACCGGGCTGGGCTCTTCGGCCATCTGCTTGAAGATGGACTCGGCGATGTTGTTGTTGGCACGCCAGTCAGTCGCGCGCTCAGCGTAGGTGAACTGGTCCATGAAGTGGCCACCGGTTTCACGGGCCAGCTTTTCCGAATCACAGTTGAGGTCGCAGGCGCGTTCGACCAGGTGGCAGCGGCCGCCCTGGAACTCGATCGCGGCGATCTTTTCAGGCGAGGTGGTGGCCGGGATCACCGCAATGAACGGCAGGCCGAGCAGGCGCGCGAAATAGGCTTCGGACACCGCCGTCGAGCCGCTGGACGCTTCGATCACCGGTCGCCCTTCGCGCAGCCAGCCATTGGCCAGCGCATACAGGAACAGCGAGCGCGCCAGCCGGTGCTTGAGGCTGCCGGTGGGATGGCTCGACTCATCCTTCAGGTACACATCGATGCCCTCGAACCCGGGCAGCGCCAGCGGGATCAGGTGGGTATCGGCGGAGCGGTTGAAATCGGCTTCAATCTTGCGGATGGCGGCGGCCACCCATTCACGCTGCGACATGGCGGGCAATCGTTGTCAGGACGGAACGGTGCGATCCGGCCATTGTACGTCGCGGTACCGTCAGGTGCTGGCCGGTAGAATGCCCCCATCCGGCCGGCAACGGCCCTGTCTGAAGGACCTCCCCCCATGACCATTCCCGCCCTGCGCGATGTCCCCGGCGTCGCCGCCCAGGCCCCGGCCGAAACCACCGGCTTCGTGTTCAACCACACCATGCTGCGGGTGAAGGACATCACCGCCTCGCTGGACTTCTACACCCGCGTGCTCGGCTACCAGCTGATCGACAAGCGCGACTTCCCGGAGGCCCAGTTCAGCCTGTACTTCCTGGCCTACCTCCCGGCCGGCGTGGTGGTACCGGAAGACGACAGCCAGCGCCGCCTGTGGATGGCCGGCCTGCCGGGCGTGCTGGAACTGACCCACAACCACGGCACCGAAACCCAGGACGGCGCGGTCTACCACGACGGCAACAGCGACCCGCGCGGCTTCGGCCACATCTGCGTGTCGGTGCCGGACATCGAGGCGGCCTGCCAGCGCTTCGAGGACCTCGGGGTAACCTTCCAGAAGCGGCTGACCGACGGCCGCATGAAGAACCTGGCCTTCATCAAGGACCCGGACGGCTACTGGGTCGAGATCATCGCCAACGTCTGACCCGGAAAGGGGCACAATTCCGGTAGCGCCGGGCCATGCCCGGCGGCCTTGAGCAGGCCGCGCTGCGCGCTCGCCGGGCACGGCCCGGCGCTACCGACTCCGTCCCCTTTTTGAAGAGGTACGCATGGAAACGATGGAACTGCACCGTGGCCGCCTGATCGACCACATCCAGCTGGTAGTGCGCGACCTGGCCGCCAGCCGCCGCTTCTACCAGGCAGTGTTCGATACGATCGGCATCCCACTCGGCGGCGAAGGGCCGGACTTCTTCTGGGCCGACGAGCTGTTCATTTCCAGCGCCAGCAGCCGTGCCGCCGCCGGCCAGCTGACCGGCCGCCATCATCTAGCCTTCCAGGCCCGCGACAGCGCCACGGTCGATGCCTTCCACACCGCTGCCATCGCCGCCGGTGGCACAGACAACGGCGCACCGGGCGAGCGCCCCTACCACCCGGGCTACTACGGCGCCTTCGTGCTCGACCCCGATGGCAACAACATCGAAGTGGTCTACCACGGCCCGGCGAACTACAGTGCCGACTCGGTGAAGGTGACGTTCTGACTTCACCGACGCCGTGAACGAAGAAGCCGGGCAATGCCCGGCTTCTCTGATTCCAGCGCTGCAGCCCTCAGTGGGCGGCCATGTAGATGTCCTGCAGCACGGCCTTTTCCAGTTCCAGCTCGCCCAGCAGGTTCTTCACGATATCGCCCAGGCTGAGGATGCCGACCAGCTGGTTGCCGTCAGTCACCATCAGGTGACGGCGACGCGAGTACGTCATCAGCGACATGGCCTGCTTCAGCGTGGCGTCCGGCGCAATGCCCTCCAGGCCCGTGGACGGCAGGCTGGAAATCACCCGGCGGCCGGCCTGCGGGCCATCGTCGGCCAGGGTGCGGACGATGTCCTTCTCGGAGATGATGCCGACCGGGGCATCGTCCTTCATCACCACCAGCGCAGCGATCCTGTTCGCGCTCATCTTGTGGGCGGCGGCACCGATGGTGTCTTCGGCATCGATGGTGATGACAGCTTCTTTCTTGGATTGCAGGAGTTCGCGGACGTTCATTCTTGTTTCCTGGTGCAGGTCACTGAAGTCAAAAAAGTGTGCTCTTCCGATACGCCCCCTCCCCGGGAACAGACCTTTCAGCGCACGTCTGGCGCACCCGTCTGCCGCATGGGAGGCATCGGCAGACGACGTGCTGCAACGCGAACGAGGTGTGGGTTCAACCGCTCAACCCGGACCTCGGTCAAATCGATTCTACGACTGCGACCATCGGTCACTACCGGCATCGATAGGACAGTTCGTCGTGGGAACCAGCTGACGATCCAGAGAATGGCACCGCGGCTGAAACCGCCGCTGAATACAAGCGCAGTTGCGCATTAAAGATTGATTGCCCGCTGCCGACAGCGGACAGAACACCCGGCGGCAATCCCACTTCGCACTGTCCGGCCAAACGAAAGGGCCCACGCGGGGCCCCTTCGCTTGCAGCATCCAACCGGAGTGATGGGTATTACTCCACCGTCACGCTCTTGGCCAGGTTGCGCGGCTTGTCCACGTCGGTGCCGCGTGCCAGCGCAGTGTGGTAGGCCAGCAGCTGCACCGGGATGGTGTGCACGATCGGGCTGAGCACGCCGGCGTGGCGCGGGGTGCGAATCACGTGCACGCCTTCGGACGCGTTGAAGTTGCTGTCCTGGTCGGCGAACACGAACAGCTCGCCGCCACGCGCGCGCACTTCCTGCATGTTCGACTTCACCTTTTCCAGCAGGCTGTCGTTGGGGGCGATCACCACCACCGGCATGTCCTCGTCCACCAGCGCCAGCGGGCCGTGCTTCAGTTCACCTGCCGGGTAGGCCTCGGCGTGGATGTAGGAAATCTCCTTGAGCTTGAGCGCGCCCTCCAGCGCGATCGGGTAATGCAGGCCACGGCCCAGGAACAACGCGCTGCTCTTGCGTGCGAACCGCTCGGCCCAGGCAGCGATCTGCGGCTCCATGTTCAGTGCGTGCTGCACGCTGCCCGGCAGGAAGCGCAGCTGCTCCAGATAATCCGCTTCCTGTGCGGCGTCGATGCGGCCATGCAGCTTGCCCAGCACCACGGTCAACTGGAACAGCGCGGCCAGCTGGGTGGTGAAGGCCTTGGTCGAAGCCACGCCGATCTCGGCGCCGGCACGGGTATAGCAGACCAGTTCGCTGGCGCGCGGGATCGCGCTTTCCGGCACGTTGCAGATCGACAGCGTGTGCTTGTGGCCAAGCGCCTTGGCGTACTTCAGTGCCTCCATCGTATCCAGCGTTTCGCCGGACTGGGAAATGGTCACGATCAGATGCTTGGGGTTCGCGTAAGCGGCGCGGTAGCGGTACTCGCTGGCAATCTCCACGCTGCACGGCAGGCCGGCGATGGCCTCGATCCAGTAGCGCGCGGTCAGGCCTGCGTAGTAGCTCGTGCCGCAGGCAATGATCTGCACGCCCTCGATGCCCGACAGCACCGCCTCGGCGTTCTTGCCGAACAGCTCGGCCGGGAAGCCACCGGCGTCGATCGCCGCTTCGATGGTGTCGCCCAGCGCACGCGGCTGTTCGTGGATTTCCTTCTGCATGAAGTGGCGGTACGGACCCAGCTCCAGCGAGGCCAGCGACACATCGGACAGATGCACGTCGCGCTCGACCGGCTGGTCATGCTCGTCGAAGATGCGCACGCCATCGCGACGGATCTCGGCGGTATCGCCCTCTTCCAGGAAAATGACCTTGCGGGTGGCCGAGATCACCGCCGAGACGTCGGAGGCAACGAAGTTCTCGCCCTCGCCCAGGCCGATCAGCAGCGGGCAGCCCATCCGCGCGCAGACGAAGCGTTCCGGCTCGGCGCGGCTGACCACGGCCAGTGCGTAGGCACCGGTCAGCTCCTTCACCGTATGCTGCAGCGCCACCAGCAGGTCGTCACCACTCTTCAGGTGATGGTGGATCAGGTGTGCGATGACTTCGGTGTCGGTCTGCGACTCGAAGGTGTAGCCCAGCGCACGCAGCTTCTCGCGCTGCTCTTCGTGGTTCTCGATGATGCCGTTGTGCACCAGCGCCACGCCATGGCTGATGTGCGGATGCGCGTTGGCCTCGGTGACGCCCCCATGGGTGGCCCAGCGGGTGTGGCCGATGCCCAGCACCGCGTTGAAGCCCTCGGCCTCGGCCGCCGTGGCCATTTCCGACACACGACCGGTACGACGCACGCGACGTACATCGCGGCGCTCCCCCTGGTCGATCACCGCGATGCCGGAGGAATCGTAACCACGGTACTCCAGCCGCTTCAGGCCTTCGATCAGCACCGGCACTACGTCGCGATCAGCGATCGCACCCACGATTCCACACATGTCACGCGTTTCCTTGAAGACGATCGTCGCATTCTAGCCTGCGTGCCCGCGCTCCCCCTCCTGTCCGCTTAATGAAAGTGTCCGGAAAGGTGTCCGCGGACACCCGGACACTTCACATCACACCCCAACTCATTGACCCATAAGGAATTAAAGTTGGCACGCTACGTGCTTGGTACTGGCTACCACCGTCAGGCACGCACCCGATGATCCGCGACACTTCCGCCCAGGACCAGATCGTTTCCTCCGCTCCGGCCAGCGCCCCGCGCGCCAACTGGCTCCGTTACCGTTGGCCGGCGCTGGGCACGATCGCCCTGCTCGCCGGCATCGGCTGGGCCGTGCACGCCTGGTCCAACGCCAGCCGCTCCTTCGACAGCAGCCGCGTGCGCATCGCCGAAGTGAAGCGGGGCGACCTGGTCCGTGACATCGCCGCCGACGGCCGCGTGATCGCCGCCAACAGCCCGGTCCTGTATGCCATCTCTGCGGGCACCGTGGACCTGAAGGTGGTCGCCGGTGACGTGGTGAAGAAGGGGCAGGAGCTGGCGGTCATCGACAGCCCCGAACTGCGCAGCAAGCTGGCCCAGGAACAGGCCACCCTGGCCGGCCTGGAGGCCGAGGCCAGCCGTGCCGCGCTGGACGCCACCCTGGCCCGCGCCAAGTCGCGCAAGGAAACCGACCAGGCCACCATCGAACGGCAGGCCGCCGACCGCGACCTGCAGCGCTACCAGCGCGGCTACGACGGCGGGGCGGTGCCGCAGATCGACCTGGCCAAGGCCAAGGACTCGCTGAAGAAGGCCGACATCACCCTGGCCAACGCCACCACCGATGCCCGCCTGCAGAGCCAGGGCGCCGACCTGGACGCCCGCAACAAGCGCCTGCTGGCCGATCGCCAGAAGGCGGTGGTGGCCGAAGTGCAGCGCCAGGTCGATGCGCTGACGCTGCGTGCCCCGTTCGATGGCCAGGTCGGCCAGGTGCAGGCGGTGCAGTCCACCAACCTGGCCGCCAATGCCCCGGTGCTGGGCGTGGTCGACCTGTCCAAGTTCGAAGTCGAGATCAAGGTGCCGGAGAGCTTCGCCCGCGACCTGGCGATCGGCATGCCCGCACAGCTGACCGGCGGCAACGGCCAGCCGTTCCCGGGCGAGATCAGCGCGGTGTCGCCGGAAGTGGTCAATGGTGAGGTCAACGCGCGCGTGCGCTTTGCCAGCGCGCAGCCGGAAGGCCTGCGCCAGAGCCAACGGATGTCGGTGCGCGTGCTGCTCGATACCCGCAGGAACGTGCTGAAGGTCGAGCGTGGCCCGTTCGTCGAACAGGGCAATGGCATGGCCTACGTGATGGATGGCCGCACCGCCGTGCGCCGTCCGGTGGAACTGGGCGTCAGCAGCCTGGGCGAAGTGGAAATCAAGTCGGGTGTGCAGCCGGGCGACCGCATCGTGGTCTCCGGCAGCGACCTGTTCAAGGACGCCGAACGCGTCTCCGTCAACTGATACCTGATACCTGAATCCTGGAGAGAGGACACCCCATGTACATGCTCGAAATGCGTTCGGTCGCCAAGGTCTTCCGCACCGAACAGGTGGAAACCCACGCACTGCGCTCGCTGGAACTGCAGGTCAAGGAAGGTGAGTTCGTCGCGGTCACCGGCCCGTCCGGCTCCGGCAAGACCACCTTCCTCAACATCGCCGGTCTGCTGGAAACCTTCACCAGCGGTACCTACATGCTGGACAGCCAGGACGTGAGCACGCTGGGCGACGACGCCCGCAGCCGCCTGCGCAACCAGAAGATCGGCTTCATCTTCCAGGGCTTCAACCTGATCCCCGACCTGAACCTGTTCGACAACGTCGACGTTCCGCTGCGCTATCGCAGGATGAGCGCCAACGAGCGCCGCGAGCGCATCGAGAAGGCGCTGACCCAGGTCGGCCTGGGTTCGCGCATGAAGCACTACCCGAATGAGCTGTCCGGCGGCCAGCAGCAGCGCGCGGCCATCGCACGCGCCCTGGCCGGCAGCCCGCGCCTGCTGCTGGCCGACGAACCGACCGGCAACCTGGATACGCAGATGGCGCGCGGCGTGATGGAACTGCTGGAGGAGATCAATGCCGCCGGCACCACCATCGTGATGGTCACCCATGATCCGGAACTGGCCGCGCGTGCGCAGCGCAACGTGCACATCGTCGATGGCCAGGTCACCGACCTGGTGCGCGAACCGGTGCTGGCCACCCCGCCGCGCCACATCGTCGCCGTCAACGAGTGAGGGGCCGGCCATGTTCGCCTACTACGCCCGACTGGCGGTGCGCAGCTTCCGCCGCAACAAGGTCCTGACCGCGCTGATGGTGGTGGCCATCGCCCTCGGCATCGGTGCCTCGATGACCACCCTGACCGTGTTCCATGTGCTGTCCGGTGACCCGATTCCCGGCAAGAGCGACCGGCTGTTCTACGTGCAGCTCGATGCCGCGACCGGCGCCTATGTCGCGGGCGAGGAACCGGAAACCCAGTTGACCCGCTTCGACGGTGAAGCCCTGCTGCGCGAAGCCAGGGGCGAGCGCCAAGCGCTGATGAGCGGCGGTGGCGGCACCATCGAACCGGACAACAGCACCCTCAAGCCCTTCAGCATCGACACCCGCTGGACCTCCGCCGATTTCTTCCCGATGTTCGAGGTGCCGATGCAGTACGGCCGCCCCTGGACGCGCGAGGACGATGAAGGCCGCGCACGCGTGGTGGTCATCTCCAAGGCGCTCAACGACAAGCTGTACCAGGGCGCCAACAGCGTGGGCCGCGACCTGCGCATGGAAGGCCAGAGTTACCGCATCGTCGGCGTGATGAAGGAATGGAGCCCGGAGCCGCACTTCTACGACCTGACCACCGGCAGCTACGGCAAGAACGAAGACCTGCTGCTGCCGATCTCCACCTCGTTCGACCTGAAGCTGGGCAGCAACGGCAACATGAACTGCTTCGGCGAGAATCCCGATGGCAACAGCTACTCGCTCAACGCACCCTGCGCGTGGCTGCAGTACTGGGTGGAGATGGACCCGGCCAAGGCCGCCGACTACCGCCGCTACCTGGAGAACTATTCGAGCCAGCAGCGCCAGGCCGGCCGCTTCAAGCACCCGCCGAACGTGCGCCTGCGCACCGTGATGGAATGGCTGGACTTCAACGGCGCGGTGCCCAGCGACGTGCGCCTGCAGCTGTGGCTGGCACTGGGTTTCCTGGGTGTCTGCCTGGTCAACACGGTGGGCCTGCTGCTGGCCAAGTTCCTGCGCCGCAGTGGAGAGATCGGCGTGCGCCGCGCACTCGGTGCCAGCCGTGGCCAGATCTTCCTGCAGTGCCTGGTGGAAGCCGGCGCGGTCGGCGTGGTCGGGGGCGTGCTGGGCATCGGCCTGGCCCTGCTCGGCCTGTTCGCGGTGCGCCAGCAACCGGTGGAGTACGCAAAGCTGGCCCACTTGGACGGCAACATGCTGCTGCTCGCGCTGGGCCTGACCCTGTTCGCCAGCCTTGCCGCCGGTTTCCTGCCTGCCTGGCGCGCCATGCAGGTCACTCCGGCCATCCAGCTCAAGTCGCAGTAAGCAACCGAACGAGGACTCCCATGGACATCCGCCCCATCCTCAGCACGCTGCGCCGGCACAAGACTGCCGCTGCCCTGATCGTGCTGGAAGTCGCACTGACCTGCGCCATCGTCTGCAACGCGCTGTTCCTGGTCAGCCAGCGCGTGGAGAAGATCAGCATGCCCAGCGGCATCGCCGAGAACGAACTGGTGATGCTCCGCGTCAGCGGCATCGGCAAGCAGACCGATGCCATGGCCCGCACCCGTGAGGACCTGGCGTCATTGCGTGCGCTTCCCGGCGTCAGCAACGTCACCATCATCAACCAGGTGCCTTTCCGCAACGGCTCGTCCAGCAGCAGCATCTCGCGGGAGATCGACCAGGAACGGCCGACCACCAACGCTTCGATGTACACCCTGTCCGAGAACGGGCTGGCCACGATGGGCATCAACCTGATCGCCGGCCGCGATTTCCTGCCCGGCGAGTACCAGAACTTCGAAGACGCCAGCAAGGGGGGCGCCAAGGAAAACGCCATCCCGGTCATCCTCACCCAGGCCACCGCCGCCAAGATGGAACCCAACGGCAGCGCGCTGGGCAAGACCTACTACATGGGCAAGCAGCCGCTGCACGTGGTCGGCATCGTCGACACGCTGAGCACGCCCAACGGCTGGAATGACAACTGGACGAACTCCATGCTGCTGCCCATGCGGCGCACCTTCGACGAGGGTGGCACCTATGTGCTGCGCACTTCGCCGGAACGCCGCCAGGAGGTGCTTGATGCGGGGGCTGCTGTACTGGAGCGCAACGACCCCAACCGGCTGATGCGCGACAAGCTGACCTATGAAGACCAGCGCAAGGACTTCTTCAAGAACGACCGCGCGATGGTTGGCCTGCTGATCACCGTCAGCGTCTCGCTGCTGGTGGTCACCGCACTGGGCATCATCGGCCTGGCCAGCTTCTGGGTGCAGCAGCGCAGCAAGCAGATCGGCATTCGCCGCGCACTCGGTGCCACCCGCGGGCAGATCCTGCGCTACTTCCAGACCGAGAACTTCCTGCTGGCCTCGCTGGGCATCGTGCTGGGCATGCTGGCGGCCTACGCGATCAATCTGGCACTGATGAACCTGTACGAGCTGCCACGCATGCCCCTGTACTACCTGCCGCTGGGCGCGCTGCTGCTGTGGGTGCTGGGCCAGGTCGCGGTATTCGGGCCGGCCCGGCGCGCGGCAGCGGTCCCGCCCGCAGTTGCCACGCGGGGCGCGTGAGATGCGTGCCTGCCGGATGCTGTTGATGGCACTGCTGCCACTGCCGGCGCTGGCCGGCGGTGGCAGCTCGCAGACGCTGGAATGGCGCCAGGATGATGCCCGCCTGGCGCTGCGCTCGACCGAGGGCCAGGTGCGGGTGGAAGCCGCGCGTCCGGAAGCCCGCTTCGGCGTGCGCAGCGGCGACCGCATCCTGCGCCTGGACGATACGGCTGTGCGGCGCATCGAGCATCTTGCCGATGCGCTGCGGCATTCCAGTGCCCCGACTGCGTACCTGTTGCTGCGCCGCGACAAACGCGAGCTCACCGTCCCGGTGGACGCCACCTCGTGGCGGCTGGCGCTGGTCGCTCCGCCACCGCCGCCACCGCCGCCACCAGCGCGGCGCTGAAACCAGCCCGCCCTCGTCGCCGCGGCTTTGGCTATGCTTGATGGGTGGCGCCGGGCTCTCCCGGCGTATGGATACGAACACGGCTCCATCGGCGCCGCCCATCCCTTTCTGCAGAACTGCTTGATGCCTTCGATCCTGATCATCGACGACAACGCCAGCGTGGGCACCGCGCTGGACGTGCTGTTCTCCCTGCATGACATCGACACCCTGCAGGCGCAGAGCCCGGCCGAAGGGCTGGCCCTGCTCGAGTCGCAGCCGGTTGATCTGGTGATCCAGGACATGAATTTCAGCGAGGACACCACCTCCGGCGAGGAGGGCGAAGCGCTGTTCGCACAGATCCGCGCGCGCCACCCGGACCTGCCGGTGATCCTGCTCACCGCCTGGACCCACCTGAGCAGCGCGGTGGACCTGGTCAAGGCCGGTGCCGCCGACTACCTGGCCAAGCCCTGGGACGACCGCAAGCTGCTGACCACGGTCAACAATCTGCTCGAGCTGTCCGAGGCACGCCGCGAGCTGGACCGGCGGCGCGCGCGTGAGCTGCGGCAGCGCAACGCGCTGGAAGAAAAGTACGAGCTGTGTGGTGCGGTCTTCGCCGATCCGGCCAGCGAGCGCGTCATTGCCCTGGCCTGCCAGGTCGCGCGCTCCGAACTGCCGGTGCTGATCACCGGTCCCAATGGTGCCGGCAAGGAGAAGATCGCGCAGATCATCCAGGCCAACTCGCTGGTGGCCAAGGGCCCGTTCATCACGGTCAACTGCGGCGCCCTGCCGTCGGAACTGATCGAGGCCGAACTGTTCGGTGCCGAAGCCGGCGCATACACCGGCGCCAACAAGGCACGCGAAGGCAAGTTCGAGGCCGCCGATGGTGGCACCCTGTTCCTGGATGAGATCGGCAACCTGTCGCTGGGCGGGCAGATGAAGCTGCTGCGTGTGCTGGAAACCGGCCGCTTCGAGCGTCTTGGCTCCAATCGCGAGCGCCAGGTCAAAGTCCGCGTGGTCAGTGCGACCAATGCCGACCTGCCGGCGATGATCCGCGACGGCACCTTCCGCGAAGACCTGTACTACCGCCTCAATACGGTGGAACTGGTACTGCCACCATTGGCCGAACGCCCGGGCGACATCGTGCCGCTGGCCGAGCGCTTCCTGACCGCCGGCAAGCCGCTGTCCAGCGCCGCCACCGCGGCCCTGCAACGGCATCCCTGGCCCGGCAACGTGCGCGAACTGCGCAACGTGATCCAGCGCGCCGAGCTGCTGGCGACCGGCAACCGCATCGAAGTGGCCGACCTGAACCTGCCGCGTGCCGCACCTGCTTCGCGACCGGCGCCCAGTGCCGGCAATGATCCTGACCGTGCGCGCATCGAGGATGTGCTGGCGCGCAACCACGGCGTCATCGCCCAGGCCGCCGCCGAACTCGGCCTGAGCCGCCAGGCGCTGTACCGGCGCATGGACCGGCACGGCATCCCACGCGAATGAAGCGGCGTTCGTTCACCTTCCGTCTGTTCCTGCGCCTGCTGCCGGTGCTGGCGCTGGCCGCCGCGTTGCCGTGGCTGCTGGCGTACTGGATGGACCACGGCTGGGTTGTGACCACCGTGTCGGCACTGATCCTGCTGTCGCTGATGTGGTGGACGCTGCGCCGTGCCACCGCCCCCGTGCGGTCACTGATGCGGGCCCTGGCGGGCACCACCAGCAGCTATCGCGACGGCGAATACAACTTCGGCGTGCACTGGCCCGGCAATGACGAGCTCGGCGACCTGGTGCAGGCACACCGCGAACTGGGTGATGTACTGCGTGCACAGCGGCAGGGCCTGGTGCAACGCGAACTGCTGCTGGACACAATGGTGCAGAACACGCCGGTGGCCATGCTGCTGATCGCCTCCGGCGGCGATGGCATCGCCCGCGTGGTGTTCTCCAACTTGGCCGCGCGCAAGTTGCTGCATGGCGGCTGGAAGCTGGAAGGACAGCGCCTGGAGGACGTGCTGGAACAGGTGCCGGTGGAACTGCGCGATGCCATCGCCCGCGGCGGCGACAGCCTGTTCGCGGTGCATGCGGAAGGCGAAGACAGCGACGAGGATGACGAACAGGTCTATCACCTCTCACGTCGTTCTTTCCACCTCAATGGCCGTCCGCACGACCTGTTGCTGGTACGCCTGCTCACCGCCGAGCTGCGCCGCCAGGAAGTGCAGACGTGGAAGAAGGTGATCCGGGTGATCAGCCACGAGCTCAACAACTCGCTGGCACCAATCGCCTCGCTGGCCCATTCCGGCGGCGTGCTGGTGCAGCGCGAGCGCTTCGATCGGCTGCCGGAGATCTTCACCACCATCGAAGACCGGGCGCGCCATCTGGAAGGTTTCATTCGCGGCTATGCGCGTTTTGCCAAGCTGCCGCAGCCGCAGTTGCAGACCGTGCACTGGGCCCCCTTCCTGTCCAGCCTGCGCCAGCAGATTCCGTTCACCATGGAGCGCGAGCCGGACGAGGAACTGAGCAGCCGCATCGACATCGCGCAGTTTGGGCAGGCGTTGTTGAACCTGTTGAAGAACGCGCATGAGGCCGGCGCCGAAGCCGATCCGCCCAATGATGACGTGCAGGTGCAGCTGACGCGGTTGCCGCAATGGCTGCGCCTGGATGTGCTGGACCGTGGCAAGGGCATGAACGAGCAGGTGCTGCAGAACGCGCTGATGCCGTTCTATTCCACCAAGCGCAACGGCACCGGGCTGGGGCTGGCGTTGACCCGCGAGATCGTGGAGGCGCACGGCGGGCGTGTGTCACTGCAGAATCGTGGCGATGGCGGGTTGTGCGTCTCGATCCTGCTGCCGGCGGGGTGAGTTGCCGACTTGGCTCGGTCTGCCAGTAGATCCACGCCATGCGTGGATGTGCCGACCAGGGTCGGCACCTACCAGACCCACCGCATCGCCACCCGCAGGTGCATCGGAAACCCGAGCGCAGCCTCTTCGGCCATCACCGACTGCAGCCCGGCACCCCACTCCGCCTCCGGCACTTCAACGAATCCTTCGCTGGCATAGAAAGGCGCATTCCACGGTACGTCGATCAACGTTGTCAGCACCGCTGACGCGTAGCCGTCGGCCCTGGCCTGTGCCAACGCATGGCGCAACAACGCGCGGCCATGGCCTTGCCGCCCGTGTGCAGGATCCACATCCATCTGCAGCACATGGAACTCACCTGCCAATTCTCCCGCCAGCACGTAGCCGGCAATGCCACCGCCGGCCGCATCCACCACCCACAGCTGCCCGCGCTCAAGGCCGTACTGCAGTGTCGCCAGGTCCAGGCCGTGGCCGGCGAACACCCGATAGGCTTCGTGGTCCCTGAGCAGTTCGCCAGCCCGCTGTTCAATGCCCGGCAGCAGGCCGAGCTCGTCGGCGTGCGGAATGCGTGCCTCAGGCCTTCTTGAGCGGGCGCTTCCAGCCATCGATGGTTTCCTGCCGTGCACGTGCCAGTGTCAACTTGCCATCAGGCGCGTTGCGGGTAATGACCGAGCCGGCGGCGATGGTCGCGCCTTCGCCGATCAGTACCGGCGCGACCAGCGAACTGTTGGAGCCAATGAATGCGTTGTCGCCGATGGTGGTGGTCGACTTGTTTACGCCGTCATAGTTGCAGGTGATGGTTCCTGCACCGATGTTGACCTTGCTGCCGATCACCGCGTCGCCCAGATAGGTGAGGTGGTTGGCCTTGCTGCCCACACCGAGGGTGACCTTCTTGGTCTCGACGAAGTTGCCGACGTGCACGCCATCGGCCAGCACGGTGCCCGGGCGCAGCCGTGCGAACGGGCCAATCTGCGCAGCGCCTTCGGTGACCACGCCGTCCAGATCACAGTGCGCACGCACTTCGGTGCCTGGCCCCAGGTTGACGTCCTTCAGCCTGTTGAACGGGCCTACGGTGACGCCGTCACCGAGCACGATGTTGCCTTCAAGGACAACGTCGACATCGATCAGCACATCGCTGCCCACGGTGACGGTGCCACGGATATCCAGGCGTGCCGGGTCGCGCACGCGCGCGCCCTGTGCGCACAGTGCACGCACCGCACGGCGCTGCCAGGCGCGCTCCAGCTGCGACAGCTGCCAGGGATCATTTGCCCCCTCGGCCTCCTGTGCATCGGCGACCAGCGCCATCTCGGCCGGGGTGTACTCGTTCGCGGCGAACGCGAACACGTCAGTGAGGTAATACTCGCCCTGGGCGTTGCCGTTGGACAGCTGCGACAGCCAGCGGCGCAGCGCGGTCGACTCGGCGGCGATGATGCCGGTATTGATCGTGCGCACGCGCAGCTGGTCGTCAGTGGCGTCCTTCTGCTCGACGATGGAGCCGACCTTGCCCTCCGCATCGCGCAGCACGCGGCCGTAACCGGTCGGGTCATCGAGCTCGGCCACCAGCACGGACAAGCGGCCTGGCTGGGCCAGCAGGTGGCGCAACGTGTCCGCGCGGATCAGCGGCACGTCGCCGTACAGCACCAGCACCTGCGCCGCATCTGGCACTTCCGGCATCGCCTGCGCCACGGCGTGGCCGGTGCCGAGCTGCTGCGCCTGTTCGGCCCACTGCAGGTCGGGCTGGTCGGCGAAATACTGCCGCACCGCCTCGCCACCATGGCCATGGACCACGTGGATCGCCGTAGGCTGCAACTCGCGGGCCACATCGATCACATGCGCCAGCATCGGCTGGCCGGCGATCGGCTGCAGCACTTTCGGCAGCACCGACTTCATGCGCTTGCCCGCGCCAGCGGCGAGGATGATGACGTGCAGGGGTTGGGTCATGGAAAAGGCGGTCCGTGGTTCGTTGCAGATGATTCTAGAGCGTGGGCCGTTAACATGGGCATCCCGCCTCCTTCACCACGCTGATGGGCCTCGTCCGCCAGGGAAGCACCTATCTCGTCATCGGGCTCGTGCAGCTGCTGGTCGATTGGCTGGTGTTCGTGGCCGCCAGCGCGCTGGGCATGCCGGTCGCGCCGGCCAATATCACCGGCCGCTTGGCCGGCATGCTGCTGGGCTTCTGGCTCAACGGCCGCTACACCTTTGCCGAGGCCGGCGCCCGCAAGCTGGGATGGAAGCGATTCGCACGCTTCTTCGGGCTGTGGCTGCTGCTGACGGCAGCGAGCACGCTGCTGGTCAGCCTGGTCGACCAGGCGCTGGGCCTGCAGTACACGTGGCTGGCCAAGCCGCTGGTGGAAGGCGGGCTGGCCTGCGTGTCGTTCCTGTTGATGCGCTACGTGGTGTATCGCTGAGACGGCACCAGGATCGGGATCGGGGCTGGGATTGGTAGAGTCGACTGTCAGTCGCCTGCGCTTCCATCAGGCCGCGAAATCCCGCGCTGCGCGCGGTAGTCGACTAACAGTCGACTCTACCCAGTCGGCGCTGCCCCGCCAGCACAAACAAAAACGCCGGCACAGGGCCGGCGTTCTCGTGGGTGCAGCGCGAACCTCAGTGCTTGAGATTCTTGCGCAGGCGTTCCAGTGCCTGCAGCTGGACGACGGCCTCGGCCAGCTTCTGCTGGGCTTCAGCCACTTCCATCGCTTCGCCGCGGTTGGCCAGGATGCGTTCGGCTTCTTCCTTGGCCTTGCGGACCGAGGCTTCGTCGATGTCCTGCGCGCGGATCGCGGTGTCGGCCAGCACGGTCACCACCTGCGGCTGCACTTCCAGGATGCCGCCGGAAATGGCGAAATCCAGCTGCTCGCCATTCGGCGTGGTCACCACCACCTTGCCCGGCTTCAGGCGGGTGATCAGCGGCGCGTGCTTGGGCGCGATGCCCAGTTCGCCCAGCTCACCGGTGGCCACGACCAGGGTCGCTTCGCCACGGAAGATTTCCTGCTCGGCGCTGACGATGTCGCAACGGATCGTGCTCATGCAA
>NZ_JAOBZT010000061.1:0-26445 GCF_029839005.1 Stenotrophomonas sp. GD03958
CCCTGGGGGCTTGGCCGCGGCATCCATGCCGCGGACACCCCCGCAACCGGACCCACCCCGCCTTCGACAGATCTCTGCGGTCTGTGGATCCACGCCATTCGTGGATGAATCTCTGACAGATAACGAAACAATCGGGGGTCAGTTCCGTTTTCCAAAGGAAAACGGATCTGACCCCATGACCACATGCCGCACCAGGATCAATCCAACCGTCACCGGGAAACTGTCGAAGGCGGGGCGGTGTGGGCTGGCAGGACCGTTGGCGCCATGGATGGCGCCATCGAGCCCCCAGGGGTGAGGGCGCTTTGCTTGCGAAGCACTGCTTCGCAAGCGCCCGAACGCACAGCCGCCAGCGGCTGGGCCGGACCCCGGAAGGGGGGTTTACGGCGTGTCCTGCCAGCCCACACCGCCCCGCCAAGCCACAGACAACCCAGAGCCGCTTTGGCTTTGGCTTTGGCTGTTGCCGGCCAGCGGCCGGCACTACCGCAGGTGCAGGGCGCAGCCCTGCCGACCCACCCTTCCCCTGCGCACGAAAACGATTTCACTGATTTCAGCAAACCGTCATCCCTTCGCCACGCCAGTACCATATTGCGCAGCAGCATGCGCCCACGGGCGACCCGTGCTAAAAATCGCCCGCCCATCGCTTAGATCGATCCAAGAACGACATTGCGATGGCCCGGAGTTTGGGGGAGCAGCAACAGGACGTACCAGGCCACACGCGCGGTGCTCTGCCACCCACATGGCGACAGCCGCAAAGTCACTTCAAATTAGATCGATTCAAGTTGTCCGTGCCACGTCACCGGATCAATCCAGGAGAGAGGGAGAGATGGGAATGAAGCATTCAATACGTACGCATGGCCAGGACGCACTGTCGTTGGCCATCGCGCTGGCATTGGCCGCCGCCGTCATTCCGGCTGGCGCCGCCGCGCAACAGGCCACGTCTACCGGCGCGCCGGATGCCACCACTCTGGACAGCGTCCAGGTCACCGGCTACCGCTACGCCATCGAAAAGAGCCTTGAGCAGAAGCGCGACGCCAACGCCGTTGTCGAAGTGATCACCGCCGAGGACGTCGGCAAGTTCCCCGACAAGAACGTGGCCGACGCACTGCAGCGCGTGCCCGGCGTGGTCATCACCCGCAGCGGTGGTGAAGGCAAGAGTGTCAGCGTGCGCGGCCTTGCGCCGGACCTGACCCTGACCCAGTTGAATGGCAACTACGTGGCCACGTCGGAAACCAACGACGAAGCCACCCGTTCGTTCAACTACACCCTGCTGCCGTCGAACATGCTGTCCAGCGCCGAGCTGTTCAAGTCGCCGGAAGCACGCATCGACGAAGGCGGCATCGGCGGCACGGTCATCCTGCACACCCGCCGTCCGCTGGACATGGAGTCCAACTCGGGCTTCGTCACGCTCGAGGGCACCTCCTCCGATACCCACCACGATATCGACCCGCAGGCCTCGGCCCTCTATTCGTGGCACAGCAAGGATGAGCGTTTCGGCGTGCTGGTCGGCGTGACGCAGCAGAAGCGCACGACCCGCACCATGGAAGCCAGCACCGAGGACTACCAGTGGTACGGCGCCGGCAGGGCACGCGACGCCTATGGCAACGTGCAGCAGCAGGATGGCATCCACTACTGGTGGGGCAAGTCCGGCTTCAACAACCAGACCGGCGGCAACTACAGCGACTTCTTCATGCCGACCTCGGTCAACTTCGCGGTGAAGGAAGAAAAGCGCGAGCGCAAGGGCGGCCAGCTGACCTTCCAGTTCAAGCCGGTCGACAACGTCACGATGACCGCCAACTACTTCCGCTTCGAGCTGCAGGGTGACTACACCCAGAACATGCTGAAGATTCCGGAATGGAGCATGGCGCGCTACAACCAGGACGGCAACTGGGCCGGAGGCCGCCTTCTCAATGGCCTGGACTTCGATGCCAGCGGCAACACCGTCACGGGTGCCCAGTTCGAAAAGCTGGCTGGAAAGACCTACTACTGCAGCGAAGACCAGGCCAAGGCCGCCGGCCTCAAGCCCGGCGGCTGGGGCCCGGACGACTGCACGATTCCGACACCGCAGCTGACCGGTGGCTACAGCAAGGAAAAGGCGCTGTCGCAGACCGCCGACCTGACCATCGACTGGGACATCAGCCCGCTGTGGAAGGCCTCGTTCACCGGTGGCCGCACCTGGTCCGAAGGTGGTCCGTCGATGAACTTCCGCATGTCGGCCAAGCCGCGCCGCAAGGTCGGCAACGACTACCTGTCCGGTAACCAATACAGCGCATGGGACCTGACCGGCACGCCGTCTGCCACCTTCTCGCCCGACCTGCAGCAGCAGTTGATGAACGGCATCGCCGAAGTCGACACAGGCTCGACCGATTCGTCGTGGAAGCGCACCGAGGTCAAGCAGAACTACTTCCAGGCCGACGTGACCAAGCTGTTCGAGTCCGGTTGGCTGGATTCAATCCAGTTCGGTGCCAAATACCGCGACGGCAAGGTGCACCGCAACACCGGCAACACCTACTGGGTGTGCCCCGGCCGTGACCCGGCCGACTATGACAACAGCCGCTACCAGAGTGGCTGCGATCCGACTGCCGGCGATGCGCAGCCCGGCTTCTTCCTGTCCAATCCGATCAGCAACATTGCCGGTGGCTTCAATGCCAACGTGTTCCCGGGCATCAACTACCCGGCGTACATCGACTATCTGAACAAGACCTACGGTGGTTCGCACAACCGTACCGAGGAAGACTTCGTCTACAACGTCAACGAGAAGATCTACTCCGGCTACTTCCAGGCCAACTTCCGCACCGAGCGCGTGCGCGGCAATGTCGGCGTGCGCGTGGTGCGCACCAAGCAGTTCGCGCAGTCTTCCGACTCGATCGAGAAGTTCAACGACTACTTCCTGGACAACGCGTCCGGCGCGCCGATGGCGTGCACCGACCCCGCCGCTGCGGCCTACCCGACCTACAGCTGCGAGAGCGGCTTCGTGCGCCTGCCGCATGACCTGGCGCAGAGCAAGACCTACAGCCTGATCGGCGTGGACCGCACCTACACCGACGTGCTGCCGAGTTTCAACATCGCATGGGACATCACCGACACGCTGGTGCTGCGTGGTGCCGCATCGAAGGTGATCGCCCGCCCTGGCTACACCGACATCGCAGCACCGGGCGCACTGAGCTACTACAGCGAGGAGTACGTCAATGATCGCCGCGTTGCCGGTGGCGCATCGACCGCAGGCTGGGTCGGCCAGGGCAGCAACAAGCAGCTGGAGCCGTTCAAGGCCACCCAGTTCGACCTGGGCCTGGAGTGGTACTTCCAGCCGGGCGCGGTCGCCGGCGTCAGCCTGTTCCGCAAGAACGTGGACAACTTCACCCTGCCGGTGGTGCGCGACACGCCCATGGTCATCAACGGTGAAGCGGTGAACGTGCAGCGCTACGAGACCCAGGCCAATGGCCGCGATGGTGTGTCGCAAGGCGTCGAGCTGTATGGCCAGTACACCTTCGATTTCGGCTTCGGCGTGCAGGCCAACTACACCTACAACGACACCAACCTGGCTTCCATTGTTCTGGACGGGCAGGAAATCGGCTCCTCGCCGCTGGTCGGCAGCGCCAAGAACCAGGCCAACGTGACGGTCTTCTACGAGAACGAGAAGTTCCTCGCGCGCGCTTCGTTCAACCGTCGCGGCCAAGTGGTCGGCGGGCTCAACAATGGCCTCACCGTCTACACCGAACCGTATGACCAGCTGGATCTGAATGTTGCCTACAACCTGACCCCGGACTGGACCCTGACCGCCTCGGTGATCAACGCCACCAAGTCCGAGCAGCGCGTGCACCTGGGAAGCGACACCAAGGCACGCCTGATCTCCAATACCTATGCAGGCCGCCAGCTGTACTTCGGCGCTACCTGGAAGTTCTAAGGCAACACCGGGTTGCCCGGGCGCGCCCCGGTGCAACCCGCGCCCCGCCCTGGCGGGGACGTTCCTCCACGGCAGCCGCGCTGGTACAGGCGGCTGCCGTTTTTTTTGCCGCCTTGCCTGTCGTTCAGCCCGGCACTTGACCCTGCCATCGTTGGAAGGTGCACACTGACTCCACCCCAAGAGCACCCAAGGAGCTACGGATGGAATTCCATGTTGAAGGCATGACCTGCGGCGGTTGCGCGCGCAGCGTGACCAAGGCGATCGAACTGGTCGATCCGCAGGCCAGCGTGCAGGCAGATCCGGCCAGCCGCCGAGTGCAGGTGCAGACCTCGGCCAGCGAAGCGCAGATCGTGGCGGCACTGACCGATGCCGGCTTCCCGCCGCGTACTGCCTGATCCACTGTCCTGTCCCATTCTGAAAAGCCCGCCGGGTACTACAGCACCCGGCGGGCTTTTTCATGCATGCGATATCGAGTCAATGCTTGTGCGTACGCCGCCGCACCGCACCAGTCTTCGCGGTATCGACCGGTACCAGCGTCCCATTGTCCTCACCCAACCGCTCCAGGATCGGGCACTCCGGGCGCTCATCGCCCGCGCAGCAGCTGATCAGCGACTTCAGCGTGTCGGCCATCTGCCGCATGTGCTCGATGCGTTGCTCCAGATCGGCGATGTGCTGCTCGGCCAGGTGCTTGACGTCGGCGCTGTGCCGCGAGGTATCGTTCCAGAGGCCGAGCAGATCGGTGATCTCGGCCACTTGGAAGCCCAGATCGCGTGCGCGGCGGATGAAACGCAGGCGGTGGATGTCCGCCTGCGAATACGCCCGGTAGCCCGACTCGGTTCTATCAGCGGCGGGAATCAGGCCGATCTGTTCGTAGTAGCGGATCATTTTCGCCGACACGCTGGAGGCTTTGGCGGCTTCACCGATGTTCATGGGTATTCCCTTCAATGAGTGACGGCGGCGGCATCCGCCATCGGTGGCTGGAAGCGGCGCAGGCGCAGCGCATTGCCCAGCACGAACACGCTGGACAGGGCCATCGCACCGGCCGCGAACACCGGTGACAGCAGCACGCCCCAGACCGGATACAGCACGCCGGCGGCCACCGGAATCAACGCGGTGTTGTAGGCAAAGGCCCAGAACAGGTTCTGCCGGATGTTGCCCAGCGTCGCCTTCGACAACGCAATGGCATTCGGCACACCCTGCAGGTTACCCGACATCAGCACCACGTCGGCCGATTCCACCGCGATATCGGTACCGGTTCCGATCGCCAGGCCGACATCGGCCTCGGCCAGTGCCGGCGCATCGTTGATGCCGTCGCCGACGAAGGCGACATGGCCATGTGTGGTCTTCAAGCGGCGCACCGCCTCGACCTTGCCTTCCGGCAGCACCTCGGCCACCACTTCGTCGATGCCGAGCTGGCGCGCGATCGCCTGCGCGGTACCAGCGTTGTCACCGGTGATCATCGCCACCTTCAGGCCAAGCTGATGCAGTGCCGCGATCGCGGCCGGCGTGCTCGGCTTGATCGGATCGGATACCGCGATGATTGCGGCCAGGCGACCGTCAATGGCGGCATACAGCGGCGACTTGCCCTGGGTGCCCAGCTCTGCCGCCAGCGCCGCAAACAAAGTGATGTCCACGCCCAGATCGCGCATGAAGCGATCGGCACCGACCTCCACCCGCGCACCATCAACGCTGGCACGCACGCCCATGCCGGTGACCGATTCGAAATCGACCATCGACGGCAGTGCAATGCCCTGTTCAGTGGCTGCATCGACGATGGCGCGGGCGATCGGATGTTCAGAGCGCGATTCCACTGCAGCCACTGTCGCCAACACTGTGCTGCGATCGAAGCCGTCCGTGATCTCGAAGTCGTTCAGGCGCGGGCGACCCTCGGTCAGCGTGCCGGTCTTGTCCACCGCCACCACCTGCGCATCCTTCAGCAGCTGCAGCGCTTCGCCCTTGCGGAACAGCACGCCCATTTCGGCGCCACGACCGGTCCCCACCATGATCGAGGTCGGCGTGGCCAGGCCCATCGCGCACGGGCAGGCAATGATCAGCACCGCCACCGCATTGACCAGCGCGAAGCTCAGCGCCGGCGACGGGCCGAAGATCAGCCAGACTGCGAAGGTCGCCAGCGCGGCCAGCATCACCGCCGGCACGAACCACAGCGTGACCTTGTCAACCAACGCCTGGATCGGCAGCTTCGAGCCCTGCGCCTGTTCGACCATGCGGATGATCTGCGCCAGCAGGGTCTGCGCGCCCACCGCCGTCGCACGTACCGTCAGTGCGCCCTTCTGGTTGACCGTACCGCCCACCACGCTGCTGCCCGGCTGCTTCTCAACCGGAATCGGCTCGCCGCTGATCATCGATTCGTCGATGTAGCTGCGGCCTTCAACCACCTCGCCATCGACCGGCACACGCTCGCCTGGCCGCACTTCCACCACGTCGCCGCTCTGCACTTCATTGACCGGGATATCGACGGTGCGGCCGTCACGGATCACGTGGGCGACCTTGGCCTGCAGGTTGACCAGGCGCTTGATCGCCTCCGAGGTACGGCCCTTGGCGCGCGCTTCGAGGAAGCGGCCGAGCAGGATCAGTGCGACGATTACCGCCGCCGCTTCGTAGTAGACGTTCACCGTCCCCGGCGGCAGCAGCCGCGGTGCAAAGGTCGCGACCACCGAATAGCCGAACGCCGCAGCGGTGCCCACCGCCACAAGCGAATTCATGTCCGGTGCAAGGCGCAGCAGCGCCGGGAAGCCCTTCTGGTAGAAACGGCGACCGGGGATGGCCAGCACCAGGAGCGTCAGTGCGAACTGCAGGTACCAGCTGGCCTGCATGCCAATCGTGGCCATCACCCATTCGTGCATGCCGGGAATCAGGTGCGAGCCCATCTCCAGCACGAACACCGGCAATGCCAGCGCAGTGGCCACGATCAGGTCGCGCTTCAGTTCGGCACGCTCGGCATCCTTCTTTTCTACGGCCTCGTCATCGGACTGCACACCCGCCTCGATTACGTGTGCGTCATAGCCGGCCTTGTCGATGGCGGCGACCAGCGTCGCAGCATCCGCCACGCCACGCACCGTGGCGCGCTCGGTGGCCAGGTTGACGCTGGCCTGGCTCACGCCTGACACCGCCAGCAGCGCGCGCTCCACGCGGCCCACGCAGGAGGCGCACGTCATGCCTTCCACGGCCAGTTCAACGGTGGCGGCAGGTACGTCGTAGCCCACCCGCTCCACCGCCTGGATCAGCGCGGCCCGATCGACCGGGCCGGACGGGCGGATATCCGCGCGCTCGGTGGCCAGATTGACCGAAACACTGCCCACACCTTCGACCCTGGACAGCGCCGCCTCGACCCGGCCGACACAGCTGGCGCAGGTCATGCCCTCGATGGGCAGGCTGATGGTGGCAGGACTTGCGGAGGCGGCAGCGGCGCGGGGCGTGCTCATGATCGGATTCCCGGGGTTCCTTCTGGATGCGGACAGGCTAAACCTTGCCATCGTGGGAAGGTCAAATCCAGCCTGTCCGCATGCCTGAAGGGGGCGCCGCCCCCGGCGTTCCGTTTCCGCATCCACGCATGGCGTGGATCTACCGGCGAGGTCGGTCTCTTCAGAACGTGAACACATACTCCAATGCGAGCTCACGGCCGACCGCGCTCAGCAACCGGGTCGGGGCGAAGTCATAGTCCAGCTTGTACGGATCCTTGTGGTTCCAGCTGGCGGAGTTGAAGGCGTTGTTGACGTACACGTTTACCTTCGCGTGTTCGGTCACCTGGTAGCCCACGTTGAAGTTCCAGGTGATGAACGGCCCCACTCGACCGTAGTAGCGCGCCGTCTGCTGCCCGGCATTGGGGTTCGGGTTCGGCGAGCCATCCGGACGCGTTGCCGGCTCCAGGCAGTTCAGCGACGGGCTGTCGCTGGGCACGTAGCCATCGGCGAACGGCAGGCAGCCGCCGGGGTTGTCCAGGCGGTCGGTGCCCCAGTGGTAGCGCACGCCCGGCACCGAGCCCACGCGGTCGGCATAGACATTGGCATTCCAGTTGCCGCGCTGCCAGGCCAGGCTCGCGCGCAGCTTGCTGCGCAGGTCGCGGTCGCGGCGTTCCGGGTTCGGGTCGTTGGCGTAGCGCTGTTCCTTGGTGGAGATCTGGTTGGTGTAGTTCACACCCAGCTGGAAGCTGCCCCATTGCGCGGTCTCCAGACGGTAGCGCGCGGTCAGGTCGACGCCACGCACTTCGCGGCTGGCCAGGTTGAACGGGCCGCGCTCGATCGACACCAGGCGCCCGTTGCTGTCACGGTTCACGCGCGCCAGGATGCCGGCGCAGTAGTCGCCACCGGCCGGATTGGCCCATGGCGTGCCATCGATGTTCTTGCCGGTCAGGCAGCCGGCCTCGCTGGCCAGCACCTCGTCGGCGCCGACGTCGACGATCATGTCTTCCAGCTTGATCGCCCAGTAGTCGGCGCTGACCGACAGGTTGGGCATCACGTCCCAGACGAAGCCGACCGTCCACGAATCACCGGTTTCCGAGCGCAGCAGCGGCGTGCCACGGCGGTTCACGTCGAAGGTGTACCAGACATCGGTGTTGCCCACGCCACAGTTGTTGACCAGGTAGGCACCGCTCTGGATGCAGCGCAGGCGATCATAGGTCTGCACTTCGGAACTGCTCGGCTGGCCCAGCAGGTAGTGCATGTCCGGCGCGTGGAAGCTGGTGGCATACGAGCCACGCACCAGCAGCGATTCGACCGGGCGCCATTCCAGGCCGACGTTCCAGGTGGTTTCCTTCTGGCTGCCGATATCCAACGCTTCACTGCTGTCATCGGCCTTGTAGTTGCCATAGCGGTCGTAGCGTGCGGCCGCGGTGGCCGTCACGCTCTCCAGCAGCGGGATCTTGAACTCGACGCCCGCTGAATACCGGGTGCGCTCGCCACCACCGCGGTCGACGTTCTGCAGGTCGAAATCGATGCCGGCGCGTGGGTCCGGGCTGAGGTGGTAGCCCTGCTGCGCGACTTCAGCTACCGCTGCGAACGAGATCGGGCCTGCCCAGCCCTGGAACAGCTCGCCGGTGATATCCGCAGAGGCCTGGTTGACCCACGATGACGCGCGGTTCCTGGCCACCGTGCCCATCTGCCAGTATTGGTCCGGCGTGAGCGGATTCCACCAGCGCGATTCGTTCAACGCGTAGATCGCCTCGCCATCGGGGGTGGTGCCCAGGCGCGGGCCGAGGAAGTAGTCGTACGACTTCTGCTCGTCCACCACGTTCTGCCGTTCTTCCACGCGGTAGTAGGAACGGCCCACCGAGGCGCTCCAGTCGAAGCGATCGGCAAGGCGGCCACGCAGGCCTGCGCTCCAGTCCCAGGACAGCTCGCGGTTGGTGTTGCGCAGGGTATCCAGGCCACCGACTTCGTTCGGAGTGAACTGGCGCACGCCCAGGATCGGGCGGTTGCGGTTGGCATCCCAGTAATAGCCGTTGTTGTCGTCGATCAGCGAGACGCTGGGCGGATTGGTGCCCCAGATCGCTTCGGAGTGGTATACCGCCAGGTTGGTCCAGGCCTGCAGGTCGCTGCTGAAATCGAAGGTGGCGTAGAGGTTGCCGGAAACATTCTCGGCGCCGCCGGTGAGCAGCCAGTTGGCGTAGTCGGCGCTCATGCCGCACAGGCGGCCGGTGTTGGTGATGGTGTTGGTAGCGTAGTTGTAGACCAGCCGATCGGCAGTGTAGTACTCGCCGTCGAACTTCTCGCAGGTGCCTGCAGGCGGTGCCAGGCGCTGGCCGTTGGTCGGGTCGATCAATGCCAGGCCCGAGGTGGGGCGGAAGCCGACCTTGCGCTGCTCCATGTTCCAGGAGGGATACGGTGCGTCGTCGGCGTCGTCCATCTGCGGTCGGTCGCGTCCGAACAGCGGATCGCGCTTGGTGTACTGCAGCGCGTAGGTCACGCTCCAGTTGTCGCCGGTCTTGCCGCCGGCCCAGGACAGGTCCCAGGTATCTCGTCCACCTTCTGTGGAGGTACCGCCACGCACGCGCACTTCGTCGCCGTCGTAGTTGGTCTTGAGGATGACGTTGACCACGCCGGCGATCGCATCCGAACCGTAGATGGCCGAGGCGCCGCCGGTCAGCACTTCAATGCGCTCCACTGCTGCGGCCGGAATGTTGCCGTAGTTGGAGAAATTGGTTTCGCCGCCGTAGGGCAGCGGGTAGTCGGCCACACGGCGGCCGTTGACCAGCAGCAGAGAACGGTTCGGGCCCATCCCGCGCAGGTTCAGGCCACTGGCGTTGGGCGTGTGCGAGCCCCATTGCGAGGCGGCTTCAACGGTGCCGGTCGCTTCGGTGAGCGTCTTCAGCGCGTCATACACGCTGACGAAGCCCTCTTTCTGGATCTGCTGCGCGGTGATCACGTTGACCGGGGCCGGGCCTTCGACACTGGCGCGCTTGATGCGCGAGCCGGTGACGGTGACCGCGTCGAGATCCTTGGTAGACGAGCTTGAGGCTTGCTGCGCATTGGCAGCCAGGGGAAGCAGGGCCAGGATCAGGGCCTGGGACAGCAGGTGGCGACGCTTGTGGACGATCTGAGCCATGGTGGTTGCTCTTCGAAGATGTGGACGCACGGGCGGACGGTGGCGCGGCACTACGACGGATCCAGGCGCTTGGATCGGTTCACGACCGATATGGCACCTCCCCTGTGGATCGATCCAAACTAAAGCACAGCTGAACCACGCCCGGCATGCGGCGGCGCAGCAACAGCCGGCGGAATGCCGCTAGCGGCCACCGACATCCATAACAATCAAATAGTTGCGACACATCACTGAGAGAACGGCGCACGAAGTAGTGACACGATCACGACAACCGCGCGCGGAACGGTTTTGTCCGCCCTCAGCGATTCCCCTCACCCGATCGAGTCGGGACGAAGCGGTCATTTCGGAGCGCGTAATGGCTCGACGTATCGCCTCCGGGTCCGATACCCCACCACTCGATGGAGAACCCGTCCCCCTGCCAGATGACCGAGGAAAAGTCGGATTCACTGTTGGATCGCCCTGAGTTCTGGCTCACCAGAGACAGGGTTTCAAGGCAGCTGCTGATCAACACCCTGCCGCGCTCAATGGGCTTCGGCAGGGTCAATTCGTAGACGAACAGATGGATCTCGCGCCCAGCGCCACAACGTCCCATCGGGTTGGAAGCGTTTGAATCGAACACCTGATACAGCGCGCGAAAGCGCTTCTCCCCGATCCGATGTACGCGCGTGTCGAGGAACGCGCCCCGCGCGGTTGGCTCAAGCCTCACACCAACCATTTCGGGGTCAACCTGCAGGTCCTTGTCGGCAGTCACCTCCCGCACCCACTCCGGTGCATGCCCTTCACGTGCGCCGATTGCAATGGCTGGCACCACGCAGACAAGCAGCAGGAACAGTCGAAACATGCGGGAGTTCGTTGGCGAACGACGGTATGAACCACTATCGGCAATCACCGACTGCGCCGCCATGCGACGGCGCACCAGCGTATCCATTTCAACGACTTGGCCTGCCGCCCCAGCCGTTCGAACGTGCTGTAAGCGTCACTTCTTCGGCCGCAACGATGGGCAGGCCCGGGGTCGGAGCCATTCTGCGAAGGGATCCGACCCCGGGGCCCAAAGAGCAGCCGAGCGTGGGCTCGGCTCTACATAAGAAGCGGGCTACCTTGCGCCGTCCAGCGCCTGCCGCAGCGCGGCAACAGTGGCGGTGGCGGTCTGGCTCCAGTCCAGGTCCAGCCCGCGCAGCGCCGGGTTCTGGAACTGCATCACCGACCGGCGCAGGCCCTTGGCTGAGGCGTGCAGTTCGGTGCAGCCGGTCCGTCGCGCAACGGCGGCGATATTGGCCGGGCCCAGCCCCGCGCCGGCCATCACACTGATGCGTCCCTTCGCTTGGGTCACCAGGCCCGCCAGCACTTCGGCACCGGCCTCGGCGCTGACTTGCCCGCCCGAGGTCAGCACGCGCTGGCAGCCCAGCCCGATCACCTGTTCCAGCGCTGCCGGCAGGTCGCGGGCCGCATCGAAGGCGCGATGGAAGGTCACCTGCAACGGCCCGGCGGCCTGCACCAGTTCCCGGCACAGCACCAGGTCGATGCCGCCCTGCACGTCCAGCGCACCGATCACCACGCCATCGCAGCCCAGCGCGCGGCACTGCGCGATGTCACGCAGCATCAGTTCGGTTTCCAGCGCGTCGTAGTGGAAGTCGCCCGGGCGTGGCCGCACCAGCACGAACAGCGGAATCGACAGGCGTTCGCGGGCAATCGCGATGCTGGCGAAGGACGGCGTGGTGCCGCCCTCGGCCAGGTTGTCGAACAGCTCGATGCGGTCGGCGCCGCCGGCCTGCGCGGCCAGTGCCGAAGCCAGCGAATTGCTGGCGACCTCCAGGGTCAGCCGCGTGCTCACGCCTGGCTGCTCGTGTAGATCGACGGCGAGTCGCGCAGGTCATCCTGGCGCTGCGCATCGCACACCGCGTAGACGAAGCCGCGATGCAACGCGCAGGCGCCGACCTCGCCCTGCTTGTTCATGGCCAGGAAGCACACCTGCAGGGTCTTGCTCGCCTCCGGCCGCTTGCGCACCACACGGTCGATCGCTTCGCGGCAGGCCTGTGCCGGCGAGCGCCCCTGGCGCATCAGTTCGACCACCAGGAACGAAGCGGCGTTGCGGATCATCTCTTCACCCACGCCCGAAGCAGTGGCCGCGCCCACGTCGTTGTCGACATACAGGCCGGCACCGATAATCGGGCTGTCGCCGACCCGGCCGTGCAGCTTCCAGGCCATGCCGCTGGTGGTGCAGGCACCGGCAAGGTGGCCCTTGGCATCCAGCGCCAGCATGCCGATGGTGTCGTGGTTGTCGCTGTTGCCAGGAATACCACGGCGCTCGGCGTTGATCTGCGGCTGATACTTCTCCGTCTTCAGCCACTCGCGCCAGGCCGCTTCGGCCTGCGGCGTCAGCAGGTGCTTGCGCTCGAAACCCTGCTGCATCGCGAACTGCTGCGCGCCCTCGCCCACCAGCAGCACGTGCGGGCTGTTCTCCATCACTTTGCGGGCCACCGACACCGGATGCAGGATGTCGACCAGCGCGGCCACTGCGCCACAACGGCCATCGCCATCCATGATGCTCGCGTCCAGGCTCAGCACGCCGTCGCGATCGGGGTTGCCACAATGGCCGACGGTGGGGTTGCACAGCTCGCTCTCGGCCCAGCGTGCGCCTGCTTCCACCGCATCCAGCGCGCTGCCGCCCTGCGCCAGTACCTTCCACGCGGCCTGGTTGGCCGGTACGCCGAAGTCCCAGGTCGAAACCACCCTGGCCCCACCCTGCGTGCGCGCCTGCACGCCCGGCAAAGCCGCCATGCCTGCAGCCAGTGCACCGGCCTGCAGTAACTGCCTGCGATCCACCATCTTCCCCTCCCAGTCTGCAATGCACGGCCGGCACGATGCCGGTCATGCCGATCAGTCGTGCGTGGGCTGCCGTGCGGCGTGCCAGACCGCTGCGCCGAGCACGCCCAACTGGCCGTGCTCCACGCGCCATACCGGCACTTGGCGCAGCACCTCGGTCAGCACGCCTTTGTTGAGGAAGCGCTCACGGAAGCGGCCATCGGCCAGGAAATCCTGCACATGCGCGGAAATACCTCCGGCGAGGTACACCGAGCGCGCACCGACGGCGATCGCTGCGTCGCCGGCCAGGCTGCCCAGCCAGGCGCAGAACACCTGCAGCGTCTCCACCGCCAGCGCGTCTTCACCGCTGCGGGCGGCACCGATCAGTGCTTCGGTACTGGTCCACACCGGGGTGACGCCGCGCAGCTCGCACAGGCACGGGTACAGGTTCATCAGGCCACTGCCGGACAGCACGCGCTCGTTGTCCACGTGCGCCCAGCGCTGCAGCAGTTTGCCCAGCACCTGCAGTTCCAGCGCGTTGCCGGCGCCGAGCGCGGCATGGCCGATCTCGCTGGCCAGCACCGGGCGCTCGCCATCGGCGAAACGCAGTGCCGCGCCCAGGCCGGTACCGGCGCCCAGCACCAGCGCCGGGAACGCCTGCGCCGGGTCAGCATCGCCGTTCAGTGGCACCAGAGTGGCAGGCTGCAGGTACGGGATGGCCAGCGCCACCGCTTCGAAATCATTGATCAACTGCAGCTCATGCAGCCCGGACTGCGCGCGGGTGGCCGACAGCGAGACCGTCCACGGCAGATTGGAATTGATCAGTACATCGCCATCGAGCAGGCCGGCGATGGCGACCACCGCGGTCTGCACCGGCTGGCCGAGGCCAGCGGTGAAATCAGCAAGGATCGCCGCCAGGCTGGGGTGCTCGGCGCAGGCATAGGTGCGGTGGCTGCCCAGCCGTGGTGCGTGGCCGGGTTGCGCTTCAGCCAGCGCCAAACGGGCGAAAGTGCCGCCGACATCGGCGACAACGAGACTGCGCGGAAGACCGCCGCGGGCGGAGTCGGTGGAAACCGTGGACGCTGCTGCGATGGTCACGCTGGCCTGGCCTGCTTGGATCGATTGAATCGCCTCGATTCTCAGGCATCGGGGCGGCTTTGCCTAGCGCGCCGGCGGTTCAGGTTGGCCTACATGCCTTCCTGTTCGGCCACCTGCACGCCATCCACCAGCACGCGCAGCCGCTGCGGGCGGAAGCCGGCAAACAGCAGCGGCCGGGTGCGCTCGACCAGCACTTCGTGGCCGGCGATGTGGCGCAGCCACGACTGTACCAGCGAGAACGAGAAGTGCGTGCCCGGATGCAGCGGATGCTGCACCCAGACCTTCTCGGTGGCGCTCTGCAGCAGCATCGCGCCGGTGAACCAGTGGCGGCTGAGGGTCACCGGCGTGGTGCCGGCCATGAAGCGGATATCCATGCGGGGTCCTTTCGCTGGAGAGGCCTTGCGGCGTGTCAGGGCTGGGCCGTCTGCAGGCTGTAGCGGGTGGTGGCGGTGAACACCGCGCCATCGGGCTGGGTGGAGCGTACCTCGACCTTGTGGCTGCCCACGGCCAGGTCGGTCGGCAGCGCGCCACGCCACAGGTGCGGCGACGCGGTGGCCTCCGGCGAGCGGTCGTAGCCACGCAGGCTGTCAGCCAGATCGTCGGCCACGTTCTCCACCATCAGGCGCGGGTCGGGCTGGCTGACCTGCTTCATCGGCTGCCAAGCGCCGCCATCAACGCGGTACTCAACCACGCTGGCATCCTCACCCATGTAGACGTTGGCATAGATGCCCCACGCCGGGTAAGCCCCCTGGCGCAGCACTTTCGGCGCATGCAGGCCGATCTGCTCGCTGGCCGGCTTGCCGGCCACGCGGTACTGCAGGCGATAGCTGCCGTTGCCGGCCACGTCGAGCAATGCGTAGCCCTTCGGCGTGCCATCACTCATGGTGCTGTCCGGCACGCCGGCGGCATCCTTCACCCCCGACCAGAACGCGCCGCAGTTGGCGCCGACGTTGTACTCGTGCAGCGGCTTGTCGCCGTTCCAGCCTTCGGTTTTGCTGTGGTAGACGTGCTGCTGGGTGTGGCTGTGGCCACTGAGCACCAGCACATTGCGGAAGTCCTTGAGCAGGTCGAACAGGCGCTGGCGGTCGGCATGGCGGAAGGTCTCGCGCCCTGGCGCCGCGTCGAACAGCGGGATGTGCATGCCCAGCACCAGCAGGCGGTCTTTGTGCAGGCCCTTCAGGTAGCTGGCGAGGAAGGCGAACTGGTCTTCGCGCAGGCCGCCGATGTACTTCGGCCTGGCCTTGGGGTCGTACACCACGTCGTCCAGGAACACGAAACTGGCGCCGCCCTCTTCCACCGCGTAGGTGTCCGGACCGTAGATGTTGCGCCAGCTGTCCAGCGAGTGTTCGTCGCTGGCCGCATCGAAATCGAGGTCGTGGTTGCCCGGCACATGGAACCACGGCACGCCAAGTCCGGTGGTGACCTTGTTGATCGCCGGGTAGAGAGTCAAGTCATCGTTGACGATGTCACCCAGGGTGGTGCCCATGCGCGCCTTGGTCTGGCCGACCAGCGGCGCCACGATCGACTGCTGGTAGTAGCCGATGTCCTTCAGGCTCGCGGTCTGGGAGTCGGTGAACACCAGCATCTGGAAGCCGCGCCGACTGTCATGGCGATCCGACTGCAGGGCGAAATCCCAGTTGCGGGTGACGTCGCTGGTCGCGGGGATGCCGCCGTACTTCAACGCCGGCGAACCGTTCGGGCGATAGTGCCGCCAGAACGAAGGCAGGCCGTCGGCCGCTTTCGGGAAGGAATACGCATCAGGCTTGATCACGAATACGGTCTGGCCGTCGCGCACCGGCAAGCTGTAGCTGCCGTCAGCGGCAGTCTTGACGATGGTCTCGCCGTTGGAAACCTGCACCCCGGCCAGGCCCGGATCGGTCGCACCGCGGCCAGGCTTGCCGTCACGCTCCAGATACACCTTGCCGCTGACCACGGTGTCCGCAGCCCAGGCCGGCGAGGTCAGCAACAGGCAGCACAGCCAGGCGGCAGGCAGTTTCATGGGAGGCATCCGGCAGAAAGAGACGCGGTATTGTAGAGCCGAGCCACGCTCGGCTGCATTGCCGGCGGGTCGTGCCGGCTGCTGGCCGGCAAGCCCTAGATGCCCGAAGATGATGAGGTTGCCGGCCAGCGGCCGGCACTACCGCACTTCAACGATGGCGTTTTTCCAGTACCGCGCGCGCATCATCCAGCGACAGCCCGCGCGCGCGCAGCAGCACCAGCAGGTGGTACAGCAGGTCCGACGCCTCGCCCAGCAATGCCTCGTCATCCTGCGCCACGGCGGCCAATGCGGTCTCCACGCCCTCCTCGCCCACCTTCTGCGCGATACGGCGGATGCCGCCCTCGAACAGGCTGGTGGTGTAGCTGCCCGGCGGGCGTTGCGCCTCACGCATCGCCACCAGCTGGCCCAGCCCGCCCAGGAAATCCTTCGGCGCCTGGTCAAAGCAGCTCTCTGCACCGGTGTGGCAGGTTGGCCCCGCCGGCCGTGCCATCACCAGCAAAGTATCGGCATCGCAGTCGACGCTGATCGACTGCACCACCAGCACGTTGCCGGACTGCTCGCCCTTGGTCCACAACCGCTGCTTGCTGCGGCTGAAGAAGGTCATGTGGCCGATGGCCAGCGTGGCCGCCAGCGATTCGGCACTCACATAGCCCAGCATCAGCACCTGCAGGGTGTCGGCATCCTGAACCACGGCCGGCAGCAGGCCGTCGCCCTTGCTCCAGTCCAGCGCCTGCAATGCGTCCAATGATGGCCTGACTTCAATAGACATCCCGCACCTCGATCTGCTGTCCGCGCAGGTAGCGCTTCAATTCTGGAATGGCGATCGCGCCGCTGTGGAACACGCTCGCCGCCAGTGCACCATCGACGTCGGCCTGGTCGAAGGCTTCTGCGAAATGTTCCATCGCACCGGCGCCACCAGAGGCGATCAGCGGCACCTGGCACAGTGCCCGCGCCTGCTGCAACTGTGCGACATCGTAGCCGCGGCGCACGCCATCGCTGTCCATGCAGTTCAACACGATCTCGCCGGCTCCACGCCGTTGCGCTTCGACGATCCAGTCGAGCGTGCGCAGCGGCACCGCCTGGGTTTTGTCCGGATCGCCGCTGAAACGACGCACCCGCCATTGCCCGTCGGCCTCGCGCACCGAATCGACCCCCACCACAACGCACTGCACGCCGAACTCGTCCGCCAGCTCGGTGATCAGCTCCGGCCGGCCCAGCGCCGGCGAATTGATCGACACCTTGTCGGCACCGGCGAACAACACGCGACGCGCGGTTTCCACACTGTCGATGCCACCGGCCACGCAGAACGGAATGTCGATCAGCCGCGCGATGCGCTCGATCCAGGTAACGTCGACCGAACGCGCCTCGGGGCTGGCGCCGATGTCATAGAACACCAGCTCGTCCGCCCCCTGGTCGCGATAGCGCTGCGCCAACTCGGCGATGTCGCCCATGTCGACGTGATCTCGGAAGCGCACGCCCTTGACCACCCGGCCATCGCGCACGTCCAGGCACGGAATGATGCGCCGGCTCAACATGCCAGTGCCTCCGACAGGTCCATGCGCTGCTCCAGCAGCGCCTTGCCAAGGATCGCGCCACCGCAGCCTGCACGTCGCGCTTCGGCAACGTCGGCCACGTCACGGATGCCGCCGGACGCCTGCACCGCCACGCCCGGCAGCAATGCCGACAGGTGCTGGTAGAGGCCGATGTTGGGCCCAGCCAGCATGCCGTCGCGGGCGATGTCGGTGCACAGCAGGTGGCGCATGCCGGCGCGTGCGTAGCGCTGAGCCAGAACGTCCAGGGTCACCCCGGCGTTCTCGGTCCAGCCGTGCACCGGCAGCTGCCACTGGCCCTGTGCATCCTGGCGGGCGTCAAGCGCAATGGTGATGCGTTCGGCGCCGAATTCCTCCAGCCAGCCGACCACTTCATCGGGGCAGCGCACCGCCAGCGAACCGACCACCACGCGGCAGGCGCCAGCATTAAGGATGCGCGCCACGTCGTCCCGACCGCGCACGCCACCGCCGGTCTGCACCTGCAGCGGCGTCTGCGCACGGATCGACGCGAGCAGCGGCGCAAGGGTGTAGCCACCGGCACGCGCAGCGTCCAGATCGACCAGATGCATCCACTGCGCACCCTGCGCGGCGAAGGCCTGCGCGCGTGGCAACGGATCATCGCCATACGAGGTTTCCTGCGCGTAGTCGCCCTGGCGCAGCCGCACCACGCGGCCGTCGCGGATATCCAGCGCGGGGTAGACGATGAAACTCATGCAGCCGTGCCCTCGAGGAAGTTGCGCAGCATCAGCGAGCCGGTCTCGCCGGAGCGCTCGGGGTGGAACTGTGCGCCGTAGTAACGCCCCTGCTCCACCACGGCAGTGAACAGGCCGCCGTGGTCGCAGGCAGCGACGGTGTGGGTATTGAGCGGCGCCGCATAGCTGTGCACGAAGTAGGCGCTGGCACGCTCCGGCACGCCGCGCAGCAGCAGCGATTCGCGCAGTGGCAGCAGCCGGTTCCAGCCCATGTGTGGCACCCGGATGCCGCAGGCCGGCACCAGCTTGCGCACCACGCCGGGAATCAGCCCCAGTGTCTCCACACCCGCTTCCTCGGAGCGCTCGAACAGCAATTGCATGCCGAGGCAGATGCCCATCAGCGGTACCTCCAGTCGCTGCAGCGGTTCCACCAGGCCCTGCGCGTGCAGGCGCTGCATGCCGGGACCGGCGGCGCCGACACCGGGCAGGATCACCCGCTGCGCGCCGATCAGGCCGGCCGCATCGCGCACCAGCCGCACCGTCGCACCCAGACGCTCCAGTGCATAGCGCACCGAGCCCAGGTTGGCACCGCCGGCATCGATCAGCGCAACGTCACTCACAGCGCCCCCTTGGTGGTTGGCAACGCCGTGCCCTGCCGGGCCAACGCCGGCCGCAGCGCGCGTGCCAGCGCCTTGAAGCAGGCCTCCACCTTGTGATGGTCGTTGTCGCCGCGTACCTGCAGGTTGAGGTTCAGGCCGCTGGCATCGCACAGCGAGCGGAAGAAATGCGGCACCAGCTCGGTCGGCATGTCGCCCACGCGCTCGCGCTTGAACTCGCCCTCGAACACAAAGTAGGGCCGGCCGCTGAAATCCAGTGCGGCGCTGGCCAGCGTCTCGTCCATCGGCAGGGTGAAGCCGTAGCGGCCAATGCCGCGCTTGTCGCCCAGCGCCTCGCGCAGGGCCTGGCCCAATGCGAGCCCGGTGTCTTCAATGGTGTGGTGCTCGTCGATGTGCAGGTCACCCTCGGCCCGTATGTCCAGCGCGAAGCCACCGTGCTTGCCGATCTGCTCCAGCATGTGGTCGAAGAACGGCAGTCCGGTGGAGATGCGCGCATCGCCCGCACGATCCAGATCGAGTTCTACGCGAATCTTCGTTTCTTTCGTATTGCGCTGGACCACGGCGGTACGCGGCGCGTCGGCCAGCGCGTGGGCGATGCCCGGCCAGTCCCACTGACCACCGAACTGCGCGGTCCGCAGCTGGAAGCCACGGATGTTGAGGTTCTCGGCGAACTGCAGGTCGGTGATGCGGTCGCCAACCATGCCCGAGCGCGCCCAGTCGATGCTGCGGTCCTGCAGGTAGGCGGTCATCAGGCCGATGCCCGGCTTGCGGGTCGGCGCATTGTCCTGCGGCCAGCTGCAGTCGATCAGCACGTCACGGAAAGTGATGCCCTGACTCTCGAAGATCTGCAGCATCAGGTCGTTGGGGCCATCGAAGCTGGCGCGCGGGTAGCTGTCGCTGCCGAGGCCATCCTGGTTGGTGACGATCACGAACTGGTAGCCGGCGTCACGCAGCTTCAGCAGCGCCGGGATCACCTGCGGCACGAAGCGCAGCTTCTCGTAGGCGTCGATCTGGAAGTCGGACGGCTCCTCGATGAGGGTGCCGTCGCGGTCGATGAACAGGATCGGGGTCATGCTGCGGCCCTCCGCGCCGACAGGGCCGCAAGCACGCGGTCATTCTCTTCTGGGCTGCCGATGCTGATGCGCAGCGCATCACCCAACTGCGGCGCGGCGCGCTGGTCCCGCACCACCACGCCCGCAGCCAGCAGCGTATCGAACGCGGCCTGGGCATCGGTGAAGCGGACCAGCAGGTAGTTGCCGGACGAGACGTACACCCGGCGTACACCGGGCAGGCTGGCCAGTGCCGTTCGCAGGCGCTCGCGTTCGGCGATGACCGTGGCCACGCGTTCGGCGGTGCGTGCCAGCGCGGCCGGCTGCAAGGCCTGCACGGCCAGCTCGGCGCACGGGGTCGGCACCGGGTACGGCGCCTGGCAACGACGCAGCACGGTAATCAGTTCCGGGGCGCCGATCAGCGTTCCAATACGAGCGGCCGCGAGCGCGTGTGCCTTCGACAGCGTGCGCAGCACCGCCAGGTTGGCGTGCGCGGCCAGCAACGTGGTCGCCGACGGCCGCTGCGCGTACTCGACATAGGCCTCGTCCACCACCACCAGCGCCTGCCCGCGCAGCGCAACCACCACGCGCTCGACTTCATCCAGGGCGATATCACTGCCGGCCGGGTTCGACGGGGCGCACAGGAACACCAGCTTGGCATTGCGTGCCCTGGCGGTGTCGATCACCGCATCCAGGTCGGCGCGCAGGCCATCCTCGCTGTCCACCAGCGGCACTTCAATCAATGCGGCGCCCTGCAGGCGTGCGCAGACGGCGTACATGCCGAACACCGGCGGCGTGACCAGCACGCCGTCGCGGCCCGGCACGCACAGCGCGCGCACCAGCAGATCAATGGCCTCGTCGCTGCCGCGGCCGACCAGCAGCTGCTGTGGCGTCACGCCGTACAGCGCCGCCAAGCCTTCGCGCAACGCCAACGGTTGCGGCTCCGGATAGCGCCGGCTGCTGCCAGCCGCGTCGGCCGTATTGGCCCAGGCGGACTCGTTGGCGTTCAACCAGACCTCGCCCTGCACCGCTGCGCTGCGTGCCGAGCTGTAGCCGGCGAACGCCTGCAGATCCGGGCGCACCAGCGCCAGCACCTCCTCGACAGCCGCGCTCATGCCGCCACCTCCATGCGCAATGCCACCGCACGCTCGTGGGCATCCAGGCCTTCGGCGCTGGCGATGATGCGCGCGCAGCCGCCGATCGCGGCCAGGCCGGCGGCACTGGCGCTCTGCACGCTGATCAGGTTCTGGAAGCTGGCAACGCTGACGCCACTATAGGCACGCGCGGCACCGGCGGTCGGCAGCACGTGGTTGGTGCCGCTGCAGTAGTCGCCCAGTGCTTCGGGGGTGTAATCCCCCAGGAACACCGAGCCGGCGGCCTGCACCTTGTCCAGCCACGCGCGCGGATCACGCAGGGCCAGGATCAGGTGCTCGGGTGCATAGCGGTTGCTGATCGCGAAGGCCTCGTCCAGCGAATCGACCTGGATCAGGCGCGAGGCCGACAAGGCCTGGCGCGCGATCTGCTGGCGCGGCAACAAGACCACCTGGCGCTCCACCTCGGCTTCGACCGCGGCCAGCATCGCGGCATCGTCGGTCAGCAGCAGTACCTGCGAATCCGGGCCATGCTCGGCCTGCGACAGCAGGTCGGCGGCGACGAACGCCGGATTGGCGCCAGCATCGGCAATCACCAGCACTTCGGAGGGACCGGCCGGCATATCGATGGCGGCGGCGCCATCCTGCGCGACCTGCTGCTTGGCTTCGGTCACGAAGCTGTTGCCCGGCCCGAACAGCTTGTCACAGGCCGGAACGCTGGCGGTGCCATAGGCCATCGCAGCGATCGCCTGCGCGCCGCCCAGCTTGAACACGCGCTGCACGCCGGTCAGCCGCGCCGCCACCAGTACGGCCGGGTCTGCGCTGCCATCGGCTCGCGGCGGCGTGCACAGCACCACCTGCGGGCAGCCGGACAGCTGTGCCGGAACACCCAGCATCAGCGCGGTGGACGGCAGCGGCGCGCTGCCGGCTGGCACGTACAGGCCCACCCGGCCGATCGGACGCAGCATGCGTTCGCAGACTACGCCCGGCGCGGTTTCAACTGCGTATCCCTTGCCCATGCCGGCGGCGTGGAAGCGGGCGATGCGCTCGGCCGCGTCCACCATGGCCTGGCGCAGTTCGCCGGGTACGGCGGCTTCGGCCGCAGCGAACTCGGCTTCGCTCACTTCAAAGGACGACAGTTCGACACCATCGAAACGCGCGGTGATCGCACGCAGCGCGTCGTCGCCCTGCGCGCGCACCTGTGCAATCAGCGTCGCCACCGCGTCGCGGGTCTGCTGCGCCACGGTCTGCACCGGGCGGGTCAATGCCGCGCTGCGCGCGGCCTCATCAAGTCGGGACCAGGTCAGACGGTTCATGCCAGCGACCGCTCCACGCTCAGTACCATCAGGCCCTGCGCGCCCGCGCGCTCGAGTTCCTCCATGCGCTGCCAGCTCAGCGGGCCGGGGCACATGGTCTGCAGGCGCAGCGCACCGCCATCGGCCGGCAACCGCACCAGCGGCTCGGCATCGGCCAGCAACTGCGCCAGCGCGTCGACGCGATCCTCGCTGGCGCGGAACATCAGCAGCTTGCGGTCCTGGCGCTGCACCACGCCGTCGAGGCGACGCAGCAGCATCGCGCGCAGCGATGCACGTGCATCATCCGGCACGCGCACCGCACCAGCCAGCACCGCCTCGCTGTCGAGGAGATTGTGTACCGGGGTCAACTGGTTGGCACGCAGCGTGGCGCCGCTGGACACCAGATCGCAGATCAGGTCGGCGGTACCCAGGCGCGGGGCGATTTCCACCGACCCGGACAGCTCGACCACCTGCGCGTCCACGCCCTGCTCGGCCAGCCACTGCGTGAGGATGGCCGGGTAGCTGGTGGCGATGCGGGTGCCGGCCAGCTGCGCCGGGCCCTGCCACTGCCATTCCTCGGGCACCGCCAGCATCAGCCGGCACTGGCCGAAGCCCAGCCCGCGCAGCGCCTGGTAGGCGTCGGGCAGGCCGCTCTGGCGACGTGCTGCGGCTTGCTCGTCCAGCTCGTTGCGGCCGACGATGCCGAGGTCGCAGACGCCGTCGGCGATCAGGCCGGGGATGTCGTCGTCGCGCACCAGCAGCAGGTCCACCGGCAGCGATTCGCCGTAGCAGAACAACTTGTCACGGCTCTCCCGCCAGCTCAGGCCACAGGCGCTGAGCAGGTTGCGGGCGGGCTCGGCCAGCCGGCCACTCTTCTGGATGGCGATACGCAGCCGGTCTCGCGCCGGCGCTGCCTGGGTTGCACTCATGGGGGAGGTCTCGAAGTTCGGAACGGGGCGCGGATCAGCGCGAAGCAAGGCGGTCGATGGCGGCGGCATAGCCTCGATGGCCATGCTCGAGCGTGCGCGCCACCCGTCCGGTGGTGGTCACGCTGACGCCGGTGCGCTCGTGGATCTCGCGGTACGGCACGCCCTGCTGCAGCAGCGGCACCACCTTCCAGCGGTCGGCCATGGCTTCCAGCTCGGCCGGAGTGCACAGGTCGCGCAGGAAGGCTTCCACCTGCTCCGGCTCGCGCAGGGCGGCAAAGGCCCGGGCCAGGGCTTCCAGGTCGGCCTTGGGGTCTTTGGCGGCAATCTCGGGGCGGGCTTTCACGGGGCTGTTTCCATGCATGAATGTAATAGCGCGTTAGTACATTAGCGCATTCTTGCGCAGCGCGTCAAATCTGGGGGAGGCTGGGCGGCGCTGCCCCTGCGCCAGCTGCATGCGAAGCAAGGTCAAATGCCAGGTTGCTGAAGGTTGGCGGGGGCGGATCCGTTTCTGGAGGAAAACCGCCCTGATCCCAGGCAATGGCAAAAAAAAACGCCCACCGGGTGGCGGGCGTTTTCGTGGCGTGGTGGCGCGCGGCCAACCGCCCGTTACATCACCTTCGACTGCTCCAGCTCGACCTGCAGGGTGCTGGCCAGCTCATCGCGGGAGACTTCGAACTGCTGCTCGCGCACCAGGTCCTTCACCGCCACCACGCCGCGCGCCAGCTCGTCTTCACCGGCCAGCACCACGAAGCGGATGCCCGCCTTGGCCGCGTACTGGAACTGCTTGCCGATCTTCTTCGGCTCCATCTGCACTTCGGTGTTGATGCCACCGGCGCGCAGGCGACGCGCGATGTCCAGCGACTGCGGCATGCCCTGCTCGTCCATCAGCGCCACCAGCGCCTGCACGCTGCTGGCCTCGATGCCATCGATCAGGCCAGCCTCGCGCAGCTGCCAGAACAGGCGCGACAGGCCGATGGAAATGCCCACGCCCGGCAGCTTCGACTTGCTGTAGTGGCTGGCCAGGTCCTCGTAGCGGCCGCCCGAGCAGATCGAGCCGATCTGCGGGTGGTCGGTCAGCGTGGTCTCGTAGACGGTGCCGGTGTAGTAGTCCAGGCCGCGCGCAATGGAGAAGTTCAGGCAGTATGCGGTTTCCGGCACGCCCAGCGCCTGCACCAGCTGCAGCACCTCGCGCAGTTCGGCCACGCCAGTGCGCAGGATCTCCGAAGAACCGGCGTCGGCTTCAAGGGCAGCCAACTGCGCGAGCGCATCGGCATGCCCCTGCGAACGCACGGCTACGAACGCCAGGATCCTCTCGACCTGTTCGGCCGGGATGTTGAAACCCTCGCCCACCAGCGTCTCGCGCACGTAATCGGCGCCGCGCTTGTCCAGCTTGTCCACTTCGCGCAACACCGCCAGCTGGCGCTCGCCTTCGGCCACGCCCAGGCTTTCGAAGAAGCCGCGCATCAACTTGCGGTTGTTCAACTGGATGTTGAAGTCACCGATGCGCAGTTCCGAGAACACGGCGTGGATGACCGCCAGCACTTCGGCATCGTAGCGAACGCTCAGGCTGTCCTTGCCGATCACGTCGATGTCGCACTGGTAGAACTCACGGAAACGGCCGCGCTGGGCACGCTCGCCGCGGTACACGCGCTGCATCTGGTAGCGACGGAACGGGAAGGTGAGTTCGTGTTCGTGCTCGGCCACGTAGCGCGCCAGCGGCACGGTCAGGTCGAAGCGCAGCGCCATTTCCGGCAGCGAACGGTCGCCCGATTCGGCCGCATTGGCCAGCGCACCGGTGGACTGCACGAAGTACACCTGGCGCTCGGTCTCGCCGCCGGACTTGGTCAGCAGCACGTCGGACAGCTCGAACACCGGCGTCTCCACCGGCAGGAACCCGAAGCGCTCGTAGTTGCGACGGATCACGTCCAGCATTCGCTGGAACGCAATCTGTTCGCGCGGCAACAGTTCAAGGGTGCCGGGCGGGGTACGGGGCTTGATCACGGGCGGAACTCCTGCTGGAACGGGACGTGGGAGGGGGCGACATTCTAGCGCCCCCGCCTCGGGCAGGGTCGAACGGCCGCTTGAAGTATCATAAGGCCCTCCCCGCCCGCGATACGCCCCCGCAACATGTCACGGCCTTCCGGCGCTCCGCCCGCCACCAACGATCCCGCCGCGCCGTCCTGCAACACGCTGGACTGCCTGCACTGCTCGGTTCGCCACCTTGCGGTGTGCTCGGCGCTGTCGCCCGATGAAGTGCAGGCACTGGAACAGGTCACCGTTTCCCAGCAGGTCAGCATGGGCAGTACCCTGGCCCGCACCGGCGAAGAGCGCGACCATGTCTATACATTGACCGCTGGCGCACTGCGACTGGTACGCACCCTGGCCGACGGCCGCCGCCAGATCAACGGTTTCGTGCTTCCCGGCGACTACCTCGGACTGAGTGGCAGCGACCATCACCGCTACGACATCGAAGCCATCGCCGACAGCCGCGTATGCCGCGTCGCGTTGCCGCAGATGAAGGCGCTGCGCAGCCGCTTCCCGCACCTGGAGCGCAAGCTGCTGCAGCGTGCCTGCCAGGAACTGGATGCCGCGCAGGACGCTGCACTGGCGCTGGCACGCCTGCAGCCGGCAGAGAAGCTGGCTGATTTCCTGCTGCGCCTGGCCGCGCGCGAGGCCAGGCTGGGTGGTGACGGCCTGCGCGTATCGCTGCCGATGGGGCGTGGCGATATCGCCGACCACCTGGGCCTGACCATGGAAACGGTCAGCCGCACCTTCACCAAGCTGCGCCAGCAGGGATTGATTGCCCTGCCCCATTTGAACGTGGTGGAGATCCTCGATGAGGATGGACTGCGCATGCTGGCCGG
>NZ_JAOBZT010000062.1:0-26086 GCF_029839005.1 Stenotrophomonas sp. GD03958
GGACCAATCGGCTGGCCGGCAACCTCATTGAACCGGACACCCAGAGCAGCCGGCCAGCGGCCGGCTCTGCCAGGCTGGATCGTTACCGCAGCGGGCGGTCCTCGCCGCCGTCTCCGCTCTCCACCGGCGCCGGCCCGGCGTTGCTGCGGCGCTGTTCCTCGTACGTGCGGAACGCCTGGTGGATATGCTTGCGCAGCTCGTCGTCGTTCCATGGCTTGGTCAGGAAGCGGTAGATCGCGCCGCGGTTGATCGCATCGGTCACCGTGTTCAGATCGGTATAGCCGGACAGCACCAACCGGATCGTGTCCGGGTACAGCATCTTCACCCGGCCGAGGAACTCGGTGCCGCTCATGTCGCTCATGCGCTGGTCGGACAGGATCACCTGCACGTCGTTGATCGCCAGCAGGTCGAACGCATCACGCACGTTGCCGGCCGCCAGGATGCGGTAGCCGTCGCGACGGAACAGCCGCACCAGCGATCGCAACACGTTCTCTTCGTCGTCCAGCAAGAGCAGCGTGCGGTCGGGACGGGTCTCGGCGAAAGCTTCCGGGCGCAGGTAGCGGCGGCGCAGGGTCATGCCTGCGGCATCGGCCGACATCGGTTCGCCGAACAGGTAGCCTTGGAACACATCACAGTCGTTGCGACGCAGGAAGCCAAGCTGCGCCTGCGATTCAACGCCGTTGGCGATCACCGTCATGCCCAGCTGATGGCCCATGGCGATGATCGCGCGGGCGATGGCCGCCTCGCGGTTGCCGGCCGGCGCGCTCTTGATGAAGCTGCGGTCGATCTTCAGCTTGTCCACCGGGTAGCGCACCAGCGCACTGAGACTGGAGTCACCGGTGCCGAAGTTGTCCAGGCTCAGGCTGATGCCCTCGTTGCGCAGGTTGGCCAGCGTCTCATGCACGAAGTTGACGTTGTTGGTCAGCGCGCTTTCGTTGATCTCCAGCGTCAGCATCTGTGCCGGTATGCCCGCGGCCTGGATCAGGCCCATCACTTCGGCGAAGAAGTTCGGCCGCAGCAGCTGCAGGGTGGAGACGTTCACCGCGATGGTGAAATCGTCGAAGCCTTGGTCGCGCCACAGGCGGGCCTGCTTGAGTGCACCTTCCAGCACCCAGGTGCCGATCTGCACGATGATGCCCAGCCGCTCGGCGGTGCGCATGAAGCGCTCCGGCACCAGCATGCCCAGCGTCGGTGACTGCCAGCGCAGCAGCGCTTCCATGCCGACCACGTGGCCATCGCGGGCGCTGACCAACGGCTGGTAGCGCAGTTTCAGTTCGCCGTTGGGAATGGCATCGACGATCTGCCGCGCGATGATGCTCTCGCTGTGCGCGCTCGGCGGCGTGTCCACGGCGTGGATGCGCACCGCGTTGCCGCCCTCGCGGGCGGCCTGGTACAGCGCATCTTCGGCGTGGTCCAGCAGGCGTGAAACGTTGCTGGCATGCTCCGGGCACAGGCTCACGCCCAGCTTGCCGGTCATGAACAACGTGTACGGCAGGACCGACAGCGGCAGTTCCATCTGCTGCCGGATTTCCTCGGCGAAATCCTCCGGCAGTGGCACCTCGGCTGTGCGTGGCACCGCGATCAGGAACTCGTCGCTGCCGTGGCGCCACAGTTTGCCGCGCCCTCGCAGGTAGGACTGCAACCGCTGCGCAACCAGCACCAGTGCCTGGTCACCTACCTCGGCGCTCATGTTTTCGTTGACAGAGGCGAAGTGGTCGATGTCCACATGCATCAGCATGAGTGCGGTACCGCCCGAGGCCGCCTCGGTGACCATCACCTGCAACTCGGGGTTGCCGGCACCGAGGCGATCAGGCGCATCATCGATGCTGACCGGGGGCTGGTTGGGATTCCACATAGGCTCAGTAGTCCGGTGACTCGGCGGCGGCCATGCTGGCTGCCTGGTAGGGGAGATGAACGTCGATCAGGGTGCCTTCACCGTGCGCGGATTCGATCCGTACATGGCCACCGACGCTCTGCGCACGCTCGCGCATCACGATCAGGCCCAGTCCGCGCGGGCCGTCGGGGTCGAAACCCTCGCCGTCGTCGCGGATCTGCAGGTGCAGGCCGCGCTGGCCGACGTCGCGCAGCTGCAGCTGTACCTGGCTGGCACGGGCGTGGCGCAGCACGTTGGTCAGGCTTTCCTGGGCAATACGGAAGCAGGCCTGCTCGATGCTGTTGTCGGGACGGTGCGGCAGCGGCTCGATCTCGGCCAGCAGCTCCACCGGCGAGGAACGGAACAGTACCCGTGCCTGCCAGCTCAGCGCTGCTTCCAGGCCCAGTGCGTCCAGCTGCGGCGGCCGCAGCAGGGTAGAGATGTCGCGCAGCTTGGCCACCGTGGTATCGGCCAGGCTGACGATCTGTGCCAGGTCCTCACCGCGGCGTTGCGGATCGTCCTCGTCCTGCGCGGCATAGGCAGACAGCTTGATCGCCGTGATCGCCTGGCCGATATCGTCGTGCAGGTCGCGCGAGATCGCGCGGCGCTCATCCTCCTGCAGCGAGAACAGGCGGCCGGCCATGGCCTGCAGTTCGCGGTTGCTGGTTTCCAGTGCGCTGCGGATGCGTTCGGAATCACTGAGATCGCGCACGATCAGCAGCTTGCAGTCGCGGCCGCCATAGCGCACCTCGCCCACTGCCAGGCCGGCATGGAAGCTGCGGCCATCTGCGCGCTGCATCGCCACCACGCTGCTGTGGCCCGGCCCCAGGTGCAGCTGGCCCGCACGCAACTGGCTGCGCACGCGGGCCAGATCGGCGCTGTCCACCAGTGCCGAAAGCGGTTCGCCCAGCAAGGTGTGGCTGCCATAGCCGAACAGGCTGGCGGCCCAGGCGTTGGCGTACAACACGTGTTCGTCGGCGAGGATCACCACACCATCGGGCAGCACCCGCACCAGCTCGCGGAACTGTTCCTCACGCTCGCGCAGCAGGCGACGCGACTGCTCGCGCTCGGTCACGTCCTGCAGGGTGCCCAGCACGCGGCTGCGGCCAGCTTCATCGATACCGCTGGCGGCGCGCAGGTGCACCATCAACGCGCGCCCGTCCATCGACAGGACGGGCAGCAGCACGTCCACCTGCACCGGCTCGCCGGAGCATAGTTCGGCCAGCAGCTGTTCGGTCTGGGTGGCAGTGGCCGGATCGGCCGGCACCAGCAGTTCGTCGAAGCGGTGCCAGCGGCGGGCCTCGGGCGGGCGGCGGCCAAGCAGCCGGTAGACCTGGTTGGAGTAGCGACCCAGCCCGGTGGACGGGTCCAGCTCCCAGGCGCCGATACGGGCTAGCTCGTGGGCTTCCTCGACCCGGGCCAGCGCCTGGTCGCGGCGCAGCTGGGCCAGGTCTTCGGCGGTGCGGTCGATGGCAATCAGCAAGCGGGCGTTGTGGCCGTCATAGCTGATGGCGTTGGACCGCAGCTCCATCTGCCGTAGCGAGCCATCACGCAGTTGCAGCTGGGCACGCAGGATGCAGAGCTCCTGCGGCGCCTCGCGGATCGCCTCCAGCTTGGTCTGCAGTGCCTGGTCCTGGCCGGGCGGCCACAGCACGTCGATGGTCTTCTCCAGAAGGTCACCGCGCTCCCAGCCGAACGCGCTGCAGGCAGCCGGATTCGCGTCGAGGATCGCCAGCGTGTCCAGGTCGTAGACCAGGATCGGGCCGGGATTGCCCTCGAACATCTGCCGCAGGCGCAGCTCGGAGGCCTGTTGGCGCGCGTGGGTGTGCAGCACGTGCTCGGCCAGCGGGCGCAGCAGCAGATACAGCAGGCCTGCGCTGGCCAGGGCGAAGAACGAGCCCTTCAGGCCCTGCCACAGTGCCGCCTGCTGCGGATCGGGCACCAGCGCCTGCACCACGCTGTCGGTAGAGATCATCCAGGCCAGCGCCATCACCAGGTAGCTCAACACCACCCGGCGCCGGTCACGGCTCAGCGCCTGCGCCATCCGCGGGTCGGGAACAGGGGCGTTGCCGGTCGGTTCTGCAGGCATGGACGAGGCGGGTGACAGGGGCGCTGGTCATCTTACCCCGCAGCGCGCCGTGACCACTCAATTATCCGCCGCAGGCGCCGTTAACCACTGCGTGCCCCGCTGACGGGCGTGTCATCCGGAGCAAGATCGCGTGGACCAAGGGATCATCGCCAGCCTGCTGCAGCACCCGCTTGCGTCGGCGCTGGTCATCGTCGACCGTACCGGGCGTCCGCTGGCGGCCAATCCGGCCGCGCGCGAGCATGGCCTGCCAGCCACCGTGGCGGCCTATGCGCCGATGCTGGAAGATCTGCGCCTGATGGCCGCCGATGGCGGCATCGTGGCCTGCACGCTGCCGGGCGGCCCCCGCGGCCACTACGACGGCCACCTGCGTGCGGTGCACGACGGCGCCGGCAACCTGCTGGCCTTCACCCTCAGCATTCCCGAGCCGGTGCCGGTGGACGGGGGCGGGCGCTGGGAACTGGCGCTGGACAGTGCCGGCCACAGCCTGTGGGACTGGGACATCCCCAGTGACCGCGTGATGCGGACGCCGGCGCTCGGCGACGAGAGCGCCACCGAGCTGCTGGCTCGGGTGCACAGCGAGGACATCGCCCTGGTGCGCGCAGCGCTCGACGAGCACCTGCATGGGCGCAGCGAGCAGTACAGTGCACAGTTCCGTTTCCGCCAGGCCGATGGCCAGTGGCGTTGGGTGCTCGATCGCGGCCGCGTGGTCGCTCGCACCGCCGATGGCCAGCCCCTGCGCATGGTCGGCACGCATACCGATATCGAGCAGCAGAAGCAGCTCGAATCGCTGCTGCAGGAACAGCAGCTGCACCTGAGCGAGGCCCAGCGCATCGCCAGCATGGGCAGCTGGTCGTTCGATCCCAACAGCGGCCATTTCTGGTGGTCGCCGGAACTGCGCTCGCTGCTGGCGCTGGAGCAGGGCGCCGTGCCCGGCCAGCGGCGCTGGTTGAAGCAGCTTCACCCCCGCTCGCGGGGTGCGTTGCGTGCGGCATGGCGGCGGTTATGGCGCGATGGCCGCGCTGCCAACCTCGAGCTGGAGCTGACCCGCGGCCATGAGCCTTCGCAGCACCTGCGCCTGTGGATGCAGCCGCTGCTCGACATGGACGGGCAACCCAAGCGCCTGCTCGGCCAGGTACAGAACATCACCGAACAGCACCAGACCGATGCGTTGATCCGCTGGCGCACCGAACTGCTGAACCGGGTCTCCGCGCTGGGCCGCATCGGCGGCTGCGAGATCGAGGTGCAGACCCGCAGCATGCAATGGACCGAGGAGTGCTACCGCATCCATGGCCTGCGCAAGGAACCGATCACCCTCGACCAGGCGTTGGCGCTGTACACGGAGGACTCGCGCAACGCGTTCGAGGCGGCACTCGCCCGTATCGCCAACGGCGGCCTGCCCGAGCAGCTGGACCTGTGCTTCTACCGCCAGTCCGGCCTGCGCGTGTGGGTGCAGGTGCTGATTGAACTGGACCGCCGTGATGGCCTGCCGCCGCGCTTCGTGGTGCTGTTCCGTGACATCACCCGCGAGCGCGAGGCCAATGAGCGCATCGAGCTGCTGGCGCACTACGATCTGCTGACTGGCCTGCCCAATCGCGTGCTGCTCGGCGAGCAGACCGCCGAGGCCATCGAGGAAGCACGCGATCGCGGAACCTCGCTGGCGATGCTGTTCATCGACCTGGACGGCTTCAAGACCATCAACGACAGCTTCGGCCACGCCACCGGCGATGCGCTGCTGAAGGCGGCGGCCACCCGCCTGCACCAGAACCTGCGCAACAACGACCTGTTCGGCCGCTTCAGTGGCGACGAGTTCATTGTGGTGCTGCGCGATCTGGCCGAGCCGGAAGACGCCGGCCACGTGGCGCGCAAGCTGATCGCCTCGTTGGCCGAGCCGCTGCGCCGTGGCGAGACCACGTTGAAGGTCGGCGCCAGCGTCGGCATCGCGATGCTGGGCGATGCGCAGACCGACTTTGACTCCCTGCTGCGTGCTGCCGACGCCGCGATGTACGCGGCCAAGGAAGCCGGGCGCAATACCTACCAGTACTACAGCCAGGACGCATTGGCCCGCATCCAGCGCCGGCTGGACGTCGAGCATGCCCTGCATGGGGCCATCGAGCGCGACGAGTTCAGCCTGGCCTACCAGCCGTTGCTGCACGCTCACCACGGCGAGCCACCGGCGATCGAGGCACTGTTGCGGTGGCACCGGCCCGGCATCGGCTACTGCAGCCCGGCCGAGTTCATTCCCATTGCCGAAAAGTGCGGCGAGATCGTGCGCATCGGCGACTGGGTGCTGAACGAGGCCTGCCGCCAGGCAACCGCTTGGGACCGCGCCGGACTGCAGTTTGATCGCATCGCGGTCAATGTGTCGGCGGTGCAGCTGCGTGATCGTGGCTTCGCCGAACGCGTGATCGAGATCTGCCATGCCCATGGCTGGCCGCCGCAACGGCTGGAACTGGAGCTGACCGAGTCGGCGCTGATCCGTGACACCGACATCCTGCGCCATTGCTTCGACGTGCTCGAACGGCACGGCGTGCCGCTGGCGGTGGACGACTTCGGTACCGGCTTCTCCAACCTCAACTATCTCAACCGCTTCCCGGTGGGGCGCCTGAAGATCGACCGCAGCTTCGTGCAGGGCATGCTGCACGACTCCGGTACGGCCGAAGTGACCCAGGCCATCGTGCACCTGGGCCATGCGCTGGGCATGAAGGTGGTGGCGGAGGGCGTGGAAACGCACCAGGAAGAAGACATGCTGCGCCGCCAGGGCTGCGACGAGATCCAGGGTTACCTGTACTCGCGCCCGCTCAGCCCGCGCGACCTGGCGCAGTGGCTGCGCCAGCCGCAGCCGGTTTCGCTGCGCACCGATGCCAGTGGGGAAGTGATGCTGGTGCGGTGATCAACTGCACTGGTTGGAACTGACCTTGGCTGCTGTGTCCATCCACGCATGGCGTGGATCTACCGCAACCCGCTTTGGTGGGTGCCGACCGTTGGTCGGCATGGATGCCTGTGCCTCTCGATCATCCACGCATGGCGTGGATCTACCTCGGAAAATCCGCCTTCAACTGCATGCGCAATGCCTCGACAATGGCCGCATAGCGCCGCTTCTGCACCAGATAGCTGGCCAGGAACAGCGGCAGCACCAGCAGCATGGGCGCCACCATCGGGCGCATCGCCACCAGCGGCAACAGCAACAGCGACAGGATGGCCACGAACCAGCTGCACAGTCCGATCACTCTCACCTCGTGCCGTCGCGCGTTGAGTACGATGCGACCGCGCATCACCGGGAAGTAGCGCAGGCCGAAGCTCGGCGCAAAGCTCTCACGGAACGCCATGCTGCCGTCAGGCAGCGCATGGAATGCCAGGTCCAGCCATTTGTCCTGCGGCAGGTCACGTTCCAGGCTGCCCAGCGAGAGGCGGGCCTGCATGGCCGGTGACGCCGCAATGCGTTCGTTGAACAGGGTGATGCCCCAGCTGAAATAGCCGCCCACCCAGGCCATCATAAGGACGGTCTCGATCAGCAGAAGTGCGATCAGGGCGATGGCCATCGGTCTTCCATGAAGGGTACCGGTGGATCATGCCATGCGCGACGGCCCATCCACGCATGGCGTGGATCTACTTAAGCGCATCCCCATCCAACCCCAGATCCCAGGCCAGGCCCAGCAGCGCCTCGTCCACCCGCGACGGGGCCGGGCGCGCGTCCGCCAGCTGCTGCAGCTCGCGGATCTCCTCGCGTGCCACATCCTCCAGCTGTTGCAGCTGCTCACGCACGCTCGCGTTGCGCGGGCGCTCGGTGTCGGTGAGGGCGGGCAGGGCGCGGATCAGGGTCATGGTGCGCGTACAGGATGCATCCAGTGGCGGGTTACAGGCAAAGGCCCCGGACGAACCGGGGCCTTGCGGGCTGCCGGCGAGGGCAGCGGACATCAGGGTCAGAACAGCTCGACGGTGCCGGCGCCCATGCTCTGCTGGGCAACCGGCTTGTGCGGCGGGCGTTCCCATTCGCTGCGCAGTTCGCGCAGGCGGCTGCCGGTGCGCTGCAGGGCGGTGGCGATCTCTTCGTCGAACACGCCGCCGTTGCGGTGCAGCAGTTCCTGCAGGGCGACTGCTTCGCGGTTGATCGCGGTCAGGCGGTCCAGGTGGGTGTGCACGCCGCCCAGGGCCTGGGTGGCGATGTCCTCGAACTGCAGGGCGCGCACGGCTTCAGCCACGCTGCCATCGATCGCACGGGCGCACTCGGACACTTCACGCATGCCGTCGCCCAGCGAGGCATTGATCTGGGCCACGTTGTCGAGCATCGCGGCCGCTTCCTGGCGCGCTTCACGGGAGCGGTCCATGTCACGCGAGGCCATGTGCGAGACCGTCTCGCGCACCTTGGCAATGGCGTCCTTGGAGCTGTGTGCCAGCTTGCGGATCTGCTCGTTGAAGGTTGTCGAGCGCTCGGACAGGTTGCGCACTTCGTCGGCGACCACCGCGAAGCCACGACCGGCTTCACCGGCACGCGCCGCTTCGATGGCCGCGTTCAGCGCCAGCAGGTTGGTCTGGTCGGCGATCGACTTGACGTCTTCCAGCAGCGCGAAGATGCCATCCAGGTGCTGCGCCATCTGGTCGATGTGCTGCACGGTGGTGCTGCTCTGGCCACTGACCTGTTCCAGCGCTTCCACCAGCTGCTCCATGCGGTGGCTGGCGTGCTGGGCGAAACGGGCAACGTCGAGGCCGGCGTTGCCTTCATCACCGGCGCGGTCGACGATGCGCGACAGGGCCTGGCTCTGCTGGCGCGACTTGCGGTTCATCGCATCGAAGCTGCCACCGAGGCTGGAGACGGCCTGGCGGATCAGGTCACGGGCGCGTTCCACTTCGCCGCGCGAACCCTCAATCTCGTTGCCGACGAAGTTGCGCAGTTCGGTCAGCAGCTGGTCCTGCTCACGCAGGACACGGGCATGTTCCGGGGAACGGTGCGCCTGGGCGCGGGTGGTCCACCACGCAAAGCCGAGCCAGCTCAGCGTCATCGTGGTCAGGATCGCCCAGCGCAGGGCGGCCGGCCATTCGAAACCGATGGCGAAGGGGAGCAGCAGGGTCAGAGCCAGGGGGGCGGCCAGACGGATGAAAATGCGTGAGTACATGGACGTTCTCGGGAGGTGCACGGAGGATGTATCGGCCGTACCCCCTTTCTCTTTAACGTCGATGTGCCCCGAAGTGCATTCTGAATGCGCCGGTTTTCCGGCGCTGGCGGTGATTCGGTGTCCGATTCCCTTTCCATGGAAAAGCGCCCGGACCCCATGCGCTTACGCCAGCTGGCGGTCCACCGCCTCGATCATCGCCTTGCGGCCGAACAGGAAGTCCCAGTAGCTGCCGCCCAGCTGCCGCCATAGCACCGCCGAGCGCACCGCGGCCAGCAGCAGGGCGCGGATCTCGGCCACCACGCCAGCCTGGCCCAGGTAGTGCGGGTTGCCCTGCACCATCACCCGCGGCTTGAGGTGGCTGATGGTGTCCGCGTACAGGCTGCCCAGGCTGGCCAGCACATCCGGGTGGCCGCTGTCGCCCAGCTCGGCGGCCTGGCGCTGGGCGCGCTCGATGCCCGAGGCGACCTTGTTCACCGTGGCGCCATCCTGAACGAAGCGGCGCTCCAGCTGCAGCACCGACAGGGCCAGCTTGGGCAGGATCGGATCCTGGCCCTGGTTGCGGAAGTAGTTGTGCAGCAGGCGCAGCCCGGCCTTCAGTGCATGGCGGTCACCGAATACCGCCTGCGGCGAGGACGCATCGACACGGAACACGCTGTCCACGGCGGTGCGCACGGCGGCGGCGTCGGAATGGCCGGTATCGGCGATGCGGCGTACCTGCTGCAGGGCCTGGGCAATGCCGGCCAGGGCCAGGACGCGGTCGTCGACAGTGAAACTCATGCAGCGGATACCTCAAAAGGGGAAGGAGTGGTGCGCAGACGCTGTTCCAGCGGCGCATCGGTGGCGGCGATCACCGCGCCACCCAGGCACACATCACCGTCATACAGCACCAGTGATTGACCGGGGGTAACGGCACGCTGCGAGCGCGCGAAGGTGACCAGCACGCTGCCATCGTCCAGCACCTGGACCGTACACGGCTCGTCAGGTTGGCGGTAGCGGGTCTGTGCGGTGCATTCAAAGCGCCGCGACGGCGGCGAGCCGGCGATCCAGTGCGCGGTTTCCGAACGCAGCCGGTTGGAAAGCATCCACTTGCTGTCGCGGTCCTGGTCCACGTACAGCACGTTGCTGGCCACATCCTTGCCGACCACGTACCACGGGGCGGCCGGGCGGCCGCGTACGCCGCCGATGTTCAGGCCCTCGCGCTGGCCCAGGGTGAAATAGAACACGCCCGGATGCTCGGCAATCACGCTGCCGTCGGCCGGGTCGAGGATCTGGCCCGGCTTGGCCGGCAAATAGCGTCCAAGGAACTCGCGGAAGTCTCGCTCGCCGATGAAGCAGATGCCGGTGGAATCCTTCTTGGCGTGGGTCGGCAGGCCGACGTCGCGCGCAATCCGGCGCAGGTCGGTCTTTTCCAGGTCGCCGATCGGGAACAGGGTCGCTGCCAGCTGCGCCTGGCCCAGCTGGTGCAGGAAGTAGCTCTGGTCCTTGGAGCGGTCGGCGCCACGCAGCAGCAGCCATTGGCCACCGCGCTGGGCTACGCGCGCGTAATGGCCGGTGGCGATGCGCTCGGCGCCCAGCTCGCGGGCGGCATCCAGGAAATGCTTGAACTTCACCTCGCGGTTGCACAGCACGTCCGGGTTCGGCGTGCGGCCAGCGGCGTACTCGGCCAGGAAGTGCTCGAACACACCCTGCCAGTACTCGCTGGAGAAGTCCCGGAAGTGGAACGGGATACCGAGCAGGCCGCATACGGCGACCGCATCGCGGCGGTCATCCTCAGCGCGGCAGTCACCGCTGCCGTCGTCGGCCCAGTTCTGCATGAACAGGCCTGCCACGGCCTCGCCCTGCTGTACCAGGCGCCAGGCCGCGACGGAAGAGTCTACGCCACCGGAGACGCCCACCATCACGCGCGGCGTGCTCATGCGACCTCCCGAACCAGCGAAAGCGGATGGCGCTGGCCACCCAGGTAATCCGCCACCACCTGCCAGACCAGCGGGCTGCGCTGGCGCTCGCCGGCGGCCTGCAGCTCGGCCGGGGTCAGCCACAGCGCGCGGTCGATGCCGGTGTCCAGCGGCTGCGCCGGGTCGTGTGAGAGCGGGCGCGCGGCGTAGCAGAAGCGCAGGAACGCGGTGCCGTCGCCGGCAGTCCACTGGTAGCAGCCGATGAAATGGGTCAGCTGCACCGTCCAGCCGGTTTCCTCGCGGGTCTCGCGCAGGGCTGCCTCGGCCAGGCTTTCGCCCGGCTCGAGGTGGCCGGCAGGCTGGTTCAGCACTTGGCGGCCGTCGATGGTCTCTTCAACCAGCAGCACGCGGCCGCCGTCGACCACCACCGTGGCGACGGTGGCGTGCGGTGCCCAGCGCGGGTCCGGCGTGGCGTTCAACTCAGAACTCGTCCTTCTTGGTCAGCTCCAGCTCCATCGCGTCGGCGGTGCGGATGGCCGCATCGATGGCGTCGCTGAGCTGGTCCGGGGTGGCATCGGCATCGATCTTCACCACGAACATGGCGGTGGTGTCCTGCTTGACCCAGCCGCCCATCTTGGCGTCCTGCGAATCTTCCAGCAGGCGGTTGGCCACGGCCACCGGGAACTGCTTGGTCTTGGCGTTGTACGCCGGCGACCAGATCTCGCGGATGTTGTGGCTGCCGAAATCTTCCACCGCCGAGCGCACGTAGACCATCTGGGTGCGGTCCCCCTCGACGTCGAAGACCATGCGGTAGTCGCCGTCCTCGTCGACTTCATAGGTATAGCCCAGCTTGTCCAGGTGGCGGCCCACGGACTTGTCGGCGGTGGTTGCGGCGGTGGCGGCGCCGACAGGAGCCAGGGCGATCAACAGGGCGGTAAGAAGGGTCCTTTTCATGAAGATCCTGTGAAACAGTGTTGAGAGAAGATGCAATTGTGACGGCGGCCGTGCGTGCCGTCCAATCTGCGGCGGGCCGACGCAGGCTTCTCCGAGCCTCTATAATGGACGGATGCCCCATGAGTCCTCCCCCGATTCCCAGCACGAGCACGGCGTTGCCGTAGAACCTGCGCGCCCGGAAGTGGCGCCGCCGCCGTTCTACCAGGTGATGCTGCTCAATGACGACTACACCCCGATGGATTTCGTGGTGGACGTGCTCCAGCAGTTCTTCAACATGGACCTGGACAAGGCCACGCAGGTGATGCTCCACGTCCATACCCGCGGCCGCGGCGTGTGCGGGGTGTTCACCCGCGAAGTGGCCGAGACCAAGGTGGCCCAGGTCAACGAGTATTCGCGGATGAACCAGCATCCGCTGCTGTGCACGATGGAGAAGGCCTGACCGGCCTTTTGTAGAGCCGAGCCCATGCTCGGCTGCTGTTCGTGCAGGTATCCAGATCGCTGGCAGAGCAGCCGAGCGCAGGCTCGGCTCTACAGCCGGATCACGCTTCCGCCAGCGCCTCCAGCGCCATCCGTGCCACGGCCTCGTCGACCTCGGCAGGGTCGCCATCATCCCTGAACCATACCGCAGACAGCCCCGCACTGGCGGCGATCCAGCGCAGCAGGCGCGTACGTTCCAGGCCGGCCAGCGCAGTGACCTGTTCCAGCCGGGCGGCAAACCGCTCGGGCCGCGTCGCAATGTGGATGCCCGGGCCGCAGAGATCCGGGTTGCTGAACAGCGTCGTGTAATCGAACGCGCGATCGCCCAGCAGCCGCTTCGGGTCGATCGCCAGCCAGCCGCGCGCGCCGAAGTCGAGCACGTTGTCGTGGTGCAGGTCGCCGTGCAGCGGCTGGATCTCCTGTTCGTCACGCAGCACCCCCTCCGCCAGTGATCTGCACTGTTCCAGCAGTGGCGGCAGCGCAGCCCTTGGCTGCAGCAGGTCGGCGAACCATCTACGCAGGCAGACCAGTTCCGCTGGGCGCGCGCTCCGTGGCCGGTGCAGCCGCTGCAGGACCTGGCACAGCACCGTGGTGCAGGCGTCATCGTCGCCCGCGATTGAACGTTGCCGCAGCGAATCGCCTTCGGCGCGCTCGATCAGGATTGCCGGCCCCTCGTGGGCCAGCAGGCGGGCAGCGCCATCACCGTCCCACCAGCGCAGCAGGCGGTAGCTGTTCTGCTCCTCCCTTTCGCTGCTGATCTTCAGCATCGCCGGCGCGCCGGCAGCGGTCAGCACCGGCCAGAGCCGGGCGTGGCGCGTGCAGATGGCCGGGCCATCACGCCGCAATCGCCAGCGGCTCAGGTAGGGTTCGCTCATGCCGGTTGAGGTCTTCTGGAGTGAATGAAGATCAAGCGTTCTGCAGTGCTAACGCCATCTGAACGCAGCAATCCGCTAGGGTGATGGAAATCGCGTAGTCAGGCCGCATATTGTTCCCATCTGCCGCCGGAGTAATCCATGTTCAGCAAAGACCTCGAACACACCATCGGCCAGTGCTACAAGCGCGCCCGTGAGGCCCGGCATGAGTTCATGACGGTCGAACACCTGCTGTTGGCACTGCTCGACAACCCGTCCGCCCAGGCCGTACTGAAGGCCTGTGGTGCCGACGCCGAACGCCTGCGCCAGGAGCTGGAGCAGGCCATCGAGGCCTCGGTGTCCCGCCTGGCCGAGGATGACGGCCGTGACACCCAGCCGACCCTGGGCTTCCAGCGGGTGCTGCAGCGGGCCGTGTACCACGTGCAGTCCTCGGGCAAGAAGGAGGTCACCGGCGCCAACGTGCTGGTCGCCATCTTCGGCGAAAAGGACTCCCACGCCGTCTACTACCTCAACCAGCAGGATGTCACCCGGCTGGATGTGGTCAATTACCTGTCCCACGGCATCGCCAAGCTGGGCGAGGAAGGCGAACAGCCGTCCTCCAACTCCGACGGCGAGGGCCGCATGGAAGGCGGGGAGGGTGAGCCGAAGGGCGATGCCCTGACCGAATTCGCCAGCAACCTCAACGAACAGGCCCGGTCCGGCCGCATCGATCCGCTGGTCGGTCGTGGCGATGAGATCGAGCGCACCATCCAGGTCCTGTGCCGCCGCCGCAAGAACAACCCGCTGTACGTGGGCGAGGCTGGCGTGGGCAAGACCGCCATCGCCGAAGGCCTGGCCCGCCGCATCGTCGAGGGCTCGGTACCCGACGTGCTGACCGACGCGGTGATCTACTCGCTCGACCTGGGTGCGCTGGTGGCCGGCACCAAGTACCGCGGCGACTTCGAGAAGCGGCTGAAGGGTGTGTTGACCGCGCTGAAGAAGGTGCCCAACGCCGTGCTGTTCATCGACGAGATCCACACCATCATCGGCGCAGGCTCGGCGTCGGGTGGCACCATGGATGCGTCCAACCTGATCAAGCCGGCGCTGGCCTCCGGCGAGCTGCGCTGCATCGGCTCGACTACCTTCCAGGAATATCGCGGCATCTTCGAGAAGGATCGGGCGCTGGCCCGCCGCTTCCAGAAAATTGATATCGTAGAGCCGACCGTGGGCGAGGCCTACGAGATCCTGCAGGGCCTGAAGTCCAAATACGAGCTGCACCACAGCGTGACCTATTCGGACGAAGCGCTGCAGGCGGCGGTGGACCTGTCGGTGAAGCACATCGGCGACCGCCTGCTGCCGGACAAGGCCATCGACGTGATCGACGAGGCCGGTGCCCGCCAGCGCCTGCTGCCGGAAGGCCAGCGCAAGGAGCTGATCGACGTCGAGGAAGTGGAAGCGATCGTGGCCAAGATGGCGCGTATCCCGACCAAGCAGGTCAGCGCCACCGACAAGGACGTGCTGCAGCATCTGGAGCGCAACCTGAAGATGGTGATCTTCGGGCAGGATCCGGCGATCGAGACGCTGTCCTCGGCGATCAAGCTGGCCCGCTCGGGCCTGGGCAACCCGGAGAAGCCGATCGGCAACTTCCTGTTCGCCGGCCCGACCGGCGTCGGCAAGACCGAGGTGACCAAGCAGCTGGCGCTGCAGCTGGGCATCGAGCTGGTCCGCTTCGACATGTCCGAGTACATGGAGCCGCATTCGATCAGCCGCCTGATCGGCGCCCCTCCGGGCTATGTCGGCTTCGACCAGGGCGGCCTGCTGACCGAGAAGATCGTCAAGACACCGCACTGCGTGCTGCTGCTGGACGAGATCGAGAAGGCGCACCCGGACATCTTCAACATCCTGCTGCAGGTGATGGACCGCGGCGTGCTGACCGATACCAACGGTCGTGAAGCCAACTTCAAGAACGTGGTGCTGGTGATGACCACCAATGCCGGCGCGGCACAGGCCTCGCGGCGCTCGATCGGCTTCACCAAGCAGGACCATGCCACCGATGCGATGGAGACCATCCGCCGCAGCTTCACCCCGGAGTTCCGCAACCGCCTCGATGCGGTGGTGCAGTTCCAGGCGCTGGGCTTCGAGCACATCCTGCGCGTGGTCGACAAGTTCCTGATCGAGCTGGAGATGTTGCTGCAGGACAAGCACGTGAGCCTGTCGGCCACCCCGACCGCCCGCGATTGGCTGGCCCACCACGGCTTCGACCCGCTGATGGGTGCGCGCCCGATGGCCCGCGTGATCCAGGACAAGATCAAGCGTCCGCTGGCCGACGAGCTGCTGTTCGGCAAGCTGGTCAACGGTGGCAAGGTGAGCATCGATGTTCGCGACGACGAGCTCGTGGTCGAGACCCAGGCCGAACCGGAGCGGCTGCTGCCGGTTACGGTGGAGTGAGCTGAAGGCTTGGCGTGAAAGACTGGGAATGACAAGGGCGGCTTCGGCCGCCCTTGTTTTTTCCAGTGGGCCTGTCGTCTGCGGCCTTGCTTGAACGGAATGCAGGTGCCACTGCTGTCTTCTGGTCGCGATGGGGTGCTGCCCTGTTTGTATCGCGTAACGATACAGGATACAGTAATGATCATCGGTTTTCGTCACAAGGGCCTTGAGCGGTTCTACCGTTCCGGCAGCAGTAGTGGAATCCGCCACAGTCATGCCAGCAAGGTGTTGATGATCCTGACGATCCTGGATGTGGCTTCGGGTCCTGAGGATCTGGCCATGCCTGGACTGCGCCTGCATAAGCTCCGGGGCGGTCTGAAAGGACATTGGTCTGTATGGGTCAACGGAAACTGGCGGATTACCTTCCGTTTCACCGGCAGCGACGTGGAGCTGCTGGATTACCTGGACTATCACTGAGGTCGCGCATGATTCATCACCATCCGCATCCGGGGCAGACGATCAAGGCAATGGTCTTTGATCCAATGGATCTGTCTGTGACCGAGGCGGCCGAGCGCCTGGCAATGTCACGGGTGGCCCTTTCGCGGGTCCTGAACGGCAAGGCGGGCATCAGTCCCGACCTGGCTATCCGCCTGGAGATGGCGGGAGTGAGTACCGCGGTTTTCTGGATGGGGCTGCAATCCAGCTACGATCTTTGGTTGGCGCGGCAGCGCGCGCAACCGAGAGTGTTGTCGCTGGTTGCCGCGACGCGTTGACGTATCTCGCGACAAGGGCGGCTTCGGCCGCCCTTGTCCTCTCCGGGGTCAGCGGCTGCGGCGGCGCGCTTCGCGCTTGAACCGCTCGGCATCGATCGGCTCGATGCGCGCAACCTCGCAGCTGCCGCGACCGGTGTCCAGTGCGCTTCGGCCCTCGCTGCACAGCTGGTCAGCCTCCTTGCCGTCGGTCTTGAAGCCGAGGCGGGTGGCCAGCACGGCAGAAGGGCAGCTGTTGCGGAAATGCACCACATAGTGGTCTTCACCGGAGCGAAGCAGGACGTTCCTGTCAGCGCCGGCGCGAACGATCTGCTGTTCGCCGGTCAGTGGTACGCATTGCGCCGGCGGGGTGCCAGCGGCATGGGCGGGCGGCGCCACCAGGGTGATGGCAGACAAAGCCAGGGGGACCAGCAGGGAAGACAGGTTCATGGCGGGGCAGGGGCGGCGATCCGGACTGGATCGGATCCCAGGATGCCGCCGCCGCTGCAAATGCGAATCTGCCGCAAGCAGGGCTGACCGACGCCACGGTGAGATCGGTCACGATGACCTTTGGCGCATCAGGCCGCGATCGAGCGGAACCCCTGTTGCCGGCCCTGGTCGCCGCCGTCTTCGATGACAAAGGCGACCGCCTCGTGCGGAATGTGCAGGCGCTGCTTGAGCGTACTGCCCATATGCGATATCTCGCGCTGCACGGCCAGGTACAGGGGATGCGAGGCGTCCATGCTGGTGCAGACCAGGCAGGGCTGACCGAACCAGGTGCCGTCCGGGCCCTTGCTGGCGTAGCAGCGGCTGGTGACGGACTGCGGGTCAAGTACGATCAGGTAAGTCATGCACGCAAGGCCTCGTGTGAAGAACGCGTAGAGTCTAGGGTTCCCGCGCGCTGCTGGATTTCAGACAAGGACGAAAATCGAACGACCCCGGAGACTTTGACTTTATTCCGTGCACGACAAAGGGCCGGAAGCGAGGCCGGCCCTGTCGGAGTGGCGCAATGCGCCGACCGCTTACTTCATGCGGTAGGTGATACGACCCTTGGTCAGGTCGTACGGGGTCATTTCAACCTTGACCCGGTCACCGGTAAGGATGCGGATGTAGTTCTTGCGCATGCGGCCGGAGATATGGGCGATGATCTCGTGCCCATTCTCCAGGCGAACGCGGAAAGTGGTGTTCGGCAGCGTCTCGCTGACGGTGCCCTCGAACTCGATGGAATCGTCTTTCGACATGTAGTCCTGTGCGGTTCAGAAAACGGCCACGCTGGGCCTAAGGCGCAGTATTTTACGCGTGACCGGCGCTGCTTGCAAAGTTTGTGTTAACCCCCTGCCAAATCCCGTGCCGGCAGGCGTCCAACCGCCCGCGTCCAAGGTCCTTCACGGCCCTTGCTGCGTACGGCCTGGCGCACGCGATCCAGAAATACCGCCCGCGGCAGGTGCTCGGCGCCCATCCGCAGCAGATGCGGATTCTCCACCTGGGCATCGATCAGTTCCCAGCCCCAACCATGCAGGGTGGATGCCAGGGTGGCCAGGGCGATCTTGGAGCCGCCGCTGGCGCCACTGAACATGCTCTCACCGAAGAACATGGCGCCGATCGCCACACCGTAGATGCCGCCGACCAGCGTCTGCCGATCCCAGACCTCGAAGGAATGGGCGAAGCCTAGATCGTGCAACTGGCTGTAGGCCTCAACCATCGCCGGGCTGATCCACGTGCCGTCCTGGCCCGGCCGCGGTGCTGCGGCGCAGGCTCGCATCACACGACTGAAGGCGGTGTCGGCGGTGATCTCCCAGTCGCAGCCACGCAACTGGCGGCGGAACCGGCTGGACAGGTGCACGCCATCGGTGCGGAACACCATGCGTGGGTCGGGCGACCACCACAGGATAGGCTCGCCCTCGCTGAACCACGGGAAGATGCCGCCGGCATAGGCGTTGAGCAGGCGCGCCGGATGCAGGTCGCCGCCCACCGCGAGCAGGCCGTCGGGCTGGCGCAGTGCGGTCTCGGCCGGAGGGAAGGGAGCGTCCGGCGCATCGGCCAGGCGCCAGGGCAGCTGGCGGGTCATGCCGGCATTGTATTCGCCGTGGTGATGCGACTGGGATGCGCACGCGCTGACGGTGCCAATCTTGGTTGGCACACCTTTCCGGGTGCCTCATCCGGCCCTATTCTACGGCTCTACGCGGAACGGCCCATGCCCTTGCAGCTCCTGCTGGTAGCGACGTACATCGCGCCGCTCCTGCCGGCACCAGTCCTGCAGTGCTTCTGCGAACTCCGGATCGGCCACCCAGTGTCGGCTGCGCACCAGTGTCGGCAGGAATCCCCGCGCCAGCTTGTGCTCGCCCTGAGCGCCGGGCTCGAAACGGCTCAGGCCTTCGCGCAGGCAGTACTCGATGCCCTGGTAGTAACAGGCCTCGAAATGCAGGCCGGGCAGGGTAGCGCCACCCCAGTAGCGGCCGTACAGCGTGTCGCCACCGCGCAGGCACAGCGCGCCGGCAATCGGCTCGCCGTCCTGTTCGGCCAGGAACAGCACCAGCCCGCGTCCCAATGAAATGGCCAGATGGCGCAGGAAGGCCTCGGTCAGTGCCGGGGCGTTGCCGTACTCGAGGAAGGTCTGCAGGTAGAAGCGGTACATCGCCTGCAGGTCGGCGCGGCCGGCTTCATCGCCGTGTACCACGCGGAAGCTGATGCCCTGGCGGGTGACCTTGGCCCGTTCCTGGCGGATGTTCTTCCGATGCTTGTGGTTCATCGCACCGAGGAACTGCTCGAATGTCGCCCAGTCACCCTGGTTCTGCCACTGGAACTGCACGTCCTCGCGCAGCAGCCAGTCATCGCCGAACAGGGCCTCGTCCACTGCGGTGTGGAAGTTGATATGGGCCGAGGATACCTCCAGCGCGGGCAGGGCCTCGCGCAATGCCAAAAGCAGGGCGGCGCGCCCTGAATCGTGACGTGCCAACAACCGCGGGCCAGTGACCGGCGAGTAAGGTACTGCGCCCAGCCACTTCGGATAGTAGTCGCGGCCATGCCGTGCATACGCGTTGGCCCACGCATGGTCGAACACGAACTCGCCGTGAGAGTTGGTCTTCAGGTAGCCCGGAATGGCGCCGACCAGGGTGTTGCCTTCCCAGAGCGTGAAGTGCCGGGCCTGCCAGCCCCAGTCCTCGCGCAGGCAACCGTGCTGTTCAAGCCCGGAAAGGAAGGCGTGGCTGACGAAGGGGTTGCGGCCGTCGTGCAGGGCATCCCAGTCGGTCGCGGCGATGGACTGCAGGGAGTCGAGAAAGCGGGGGGAAGGCATGGGGGAAGGATAGGGCAGATGAAACAGAAAGGCCGACGCACTGGCGTCGGCCTATCATCCGGAGTCGGGTGTGGCTCGACCCTGCAGGAGCGGGTCAGCCTCTCAGCTGGCCTTGCCCTGGGCGTCCAGGTAGCGCTCGGCGTCCAATGCGGCCATGCAGCCGAAGCCGGCCGAAGTGATCGCCTGGCGGTAGTGCTGGTCGGCCACGTCGCCGGCAGCAAATACGCCTTCCACCGAGGTCTGGGTGGCGTTGCCGCCTAGGCCCGAGCGGATCTCCAGGTAGCCGTTGTTCATCGCCAGCTGGCCGTCGAACAGCTGGGTATTCGGATGGTGGCCGATGGCCACGAAGAAGCCGTGGGCGTCGATGTCACGGGTACTGCCGTCCAGCGTCGACTTCACGCGCACGCCGGTCACGCCGGCGTCGTTGCCCAGCACTTCCTCCACCTGGTGGTGCCAGACGGTCTCGATCTTGCCGGCAGCAACCTTGGCAAACAGCTTGTCCTGCATGATCTTTTCCGCCTTCAGGGTGTCGCGGCGGTGGACCAGATAGACCTTGCGGGCGATGTTGGACAGGTAAAGGGCCTCTTCCACGGCGGTGTTGCCACCGCCGACCACGACCACGTCCTGGTCGCGGTAGAAGAAGCCGTCACAGGTGGCGCAGGCGGAGACGCCGCGGCCCTTGAAGGTCTCTTCGGTCGGGATGCCCAGGTACTTGGCGGTCGCGCCGGTGGCGATGATCAGCGCATCGCAGGTGTACTCGTGGCTGTCGCCGATCAGCTTGAACGGGCGCTGCGACAGGTCGGCGGTGTGGATGTGGTCGAAGATGACCTCGGTCTCGAAGCGCTCGGCGTGGGCCTGCATGCGCGCCATCAGGTCCGGGCCCATCAGGCCGTGGGCGTCACCCGGCCAGTTGTCCACCTCGGTGGTGGTCATCAGCTGGCCGCCCTGCTGCAGGCCGGTGATGACGACCGGCTTCAGGTTGGCGCGGGCGGCGTAGACGGCGGCGGTCCAGCCGGCCGGTCCGGAACCGAGGATGACGAGGCGCTGGTGGCGGGAGGGCAGGCTGGTGCTCATGTAGACTCGCGAAAAGGTAGATGGGACAAGGCGCTGGCGATGTTTGCGCAGCATCCGTGGCTGGTCATAGAGTGGCGGCTGGGGCAGGGCGATTCAAGCCGATGAACGGAACGCCGTCATCCAGCGGTGGTTTCGGCCCTCGGATTGCCCTGTCGGACGTCGCATAACTGAAAACTGACGCCGTCTCATTTATTATCAATCACTAACAGCGCATTCCAAAGGTATGGTCTAAGGTGGCGAAGCAGGTCCCCGAACGCTCCAAGTCCGACGACAGCAAGGCGTCACGTCGCACGGCCGCGGCGGCGGCGACCGACAATCCACGCCGCCAACGTCTCTGGCGCGACCTTGGCCTGATCGCCATCGCGCCGGCCCTGCTGTATCTGGCGGCCAGTCTTTTCACCTATTCAGCGACTGATCCGGGCTGGTCGCACACCGGCAGCGTGGTTGCGCCGGTGCACAACCTGGGCGGCCGCGCCGGCGCCTGGATCGCCGACGTGCTGCTGCAGCTGTTCGGCTACATCGCCTTCCTGCTGCCGGTGGTGCTCGGCGCGCTGGCGTGGATCGCCATGTTCGGCCTCAAGCGCGAGAGCAAGGGCGAGAACGACCTGGATCCGGCACTGCGCCTGGTCGGTCTGGTCGGTTTCCTGATCGCCGGCACCGGCTTCCTGCATGTGCGCCTGTTCAGTGGCGATGTCGCCAGTGCCGGCGGCATCCTCGGCAAGCTGGTCGGCAATTCGCTCACGGTGGGCTTCGGCGCGCTGGGGGCGAACCTGTTCGTGCTGGTGCTGCTGCTGGCCTCGATCACCCTGGCCACCGGGCTGTCCTGGTTCACGGTGATGGAGAAGATCGGCCGCGGCGTGATGTCGCTGGCGCCGTTGCTGCAACGCAAGAAGGAAGAAGTCACCGAGTGGAAGCAGACCCGGGTGATGCGCGAGGAACGCCAGGAAGTACGCAAGGCCGACGCCGAGGTGCGCGCCAAGCGCGAGCCGGTGAAGATCGAGCCGCGTCCGGAGCCGGTGATCGAGAAGAGTGATCGGGCCAAGCGCGATACCCAGATTCCGATGTTCCGCGGCGTCAACGGTGATGGCTCGGACCTGCCGCCGCTGGCGCTGCTGGATGATCCCAAGCCGCAGCCGAAGGGCTACGACGAAGAAACACTGGAAACCCTGTCGCGGCAGATCGAGTTCAAGCTGAAGGACTTCCGCATCGATGCGCAGGTGGTCGGCGCCAATCCCGGCCCGGTCATCACCCGCTTCGAGATCGAACCAGCACCGGGTATCAAGGTCAGCCAGATCAGTTCGCTGGACAAGGACATCGCGCGTGGCCTGTCGGTGAAGTCGGTGCGCGTGGTCGATGTCATTCCGGGCAAGTCGGTGATCGGCCTGGAAATCCCCAACGTCACCCGCGAGATGATCTTCCTGTCCGAGCTGCTGCGCTCGAAGGAATATGACAAGTCGGCCAGCGTACTGACCCTGGCGCTGGGCAAGGACATCGCTGGTCGCCCGACCGTGGCCGACCTGGCGCGCATGCCGCATCTGCTGGTGGCCGGCACCACCGGTTCGGGCAAGTCGGTGGCGGTCAACGCGATGGTCCTGAGCCTGTTGTTCAAGGCCTCGCCGAAAGACCTGCGGATGCTGATGATCGACCCGAAGATGCTCGAGCTGAGCGTCTATCAGGGCATTCCGCACCTGCTGGCGCCGGTGGTCACCGACATGAAGGAGGCCGCCAACGGCCTGCGCTGGTGCGTGGCCGAGATGGAGCGCCGCTACAAGCTGATGAGCGCGGTGGGCGTGCGCAACCTGGCTGGCTTCAACAAGAAGGTGAAGGAAGCCCAGGACGCGGGCCAGCCGCTGATGGACCCGCTGTTCAAGCCGAACCCGGAGCTGGGCGAGGCGCCGCGTCCGCTGGAAACTCTCCCCTTCATCGTCATCTTCATCGACGAATTCGCCGACATGATGATGATCGTCGGCAAGAAGGTGGAAGAGCTGATCGCGCGCCTGGCGCAGAAGGCGCGTGCGGCCGGCATCCACCTGATCCTGGCCACGCAGCGCCCGTCGGTGGACGTGATCACCGGCCTGATCAAGGCCAACATCCCGACCCGTATCGCCTTCCAGGTCAGCTCCAAGATCGACTCGCGCACCATCCTCGACCAGTCCGGCGCGGAAACACTGCTGGGCCACGGCGACATGCTGTACCTGCCGCCGGGCACCGCGCTGCCCGAGCGCGTGCATGGTGCGTTCGTGTCCGATGACGAAGTGCATCGCGTGGTCGAGCACCTCAAGGCGATGGGCCCGGCCGACTATGTCGACGGGGTGCTGGATGAGGTGCAGACGATGGGCGACGGCGTGGTCGTCGGTGCCACCGGCCTGCCCGAGACCAGTGCAGCCGGCGACGAGTCCGACCCGTTGTATGACGAAGCACTGCGGGTGGTCACCGAGACCCGCCGAGCCTCGATTTCCGGCGTGCAGCGCCGGCTGAAGATCGGCTACAACCGTGCAGCGCGACTGATCGAGGCCATGGAAGCGGCCGGCGTGGTCAGCCCGCCCGAGCACAACGGCGACCGCACGGTGCTGGCACCGCCGCCGCCGAAGTAAGACCCGACGTATCCCCCACGACGTCCAAGGAACCGACGCATGCTTCACCCCGTACCAGGCGCGCTGGCGCTGGCGCTGGCAGCCTTCTTGGCTGCTGGCCCGGCACAGGCAGAAACCGCCACCTCCGCGCCCGCCACGGCGCCGCCTTCCACCAGCGGCGATACCGAAGCCAGCAATAATTTCAGCATTGTCCGTTACCGCGCCGACTACCAGGTCCGGCCGGACGCGGGCAATGTGCAGACCGAAACCTATGAAGTCCTGCTCAAGACCAAGGCGTCTGTCGAGCAGTTCAGCCAGGTGCGGCTGAGCTACAGCGAAAAGATGGAGACGCTGGAAGTGCTCGGCGCCTATACCATCACCGCCGATGGCCAGCGCCGCGACGTGCCGGCCGACCGCATCTACACGCAGGAGAGCTACTCCAGTGCCTCGGCGGCGATGTATGCCGACCGCAAGGTGCGGGTGATCGTGTTCCCGAACCTGGCCCCGGGCACGCGGCTGTACTACCAGGTGCGACGCACCCAGGCCACGCCGTACTTCCCGGGCTATTTCGGCCTGTGGGAGACCTTCAACGTGTTCACCGAGTACGAGGACGCCGAGGTTACCCTGAGTGCCCCGGCCAACCTGCCGATGTTCGTCGACAGCCGCGGCGTGCAGGGCAGTGACCGGCCGACGGTGAAGAACGGCCAGGCGCAATGGCGCTGGCGCTACCAGCGTCGTGAGGCGATGCCGGCGCAGAACTGGTCGGCGGCGGGCTGGGAGTTCGGCCCGAACATCATGGCCAGCACGTATCGTGACTGGTCGCAGATGGGGCGCGCCTACCAGCTCAAGGCGGGCCCGGCGGCCGAGGTGACCCCGGCGCTGCAGGCGCTGGCTGATGAGATCACCGCCGGCATCAGTGACCGCCGCGAGCAGGCTGATGCGCTGTATGGCTGGGTCGCGCAGAACATCCGCTATGTGGCGGTGTACCTGGGCAACGGCGGCCTGGAGCCGAACAGCGCGCAGAGCATCCTCGACAACCACTACGGCGACTGCAAGGACCATGTGACGATCCTGGAGGCGCTGCTGGCGGCCAAGGGCATCGCCAGCTCGCCGGTGCTGATCGGTGCGGGCGGCGGCCCGACGCTGCCGAAGATTCCGGTGCTGGGCCGCTTCAACCACGCCATCACCTACATCCCCGAATTCGATCTGTACCTCGATTCGACCACCGCGTGGGCGCGCTTCGGCCAGCTGCCGGAGGGTGACCTGGGCGCCCCGGTGATGCGTACCCGCGACGCCACGCTGGCGCGTACTCCGGCCAACACGCCGGAGCGCAACGCCACCTCGATGGAAGTGCGTTTTACCTTCGACGCCAACGGTAACCTGCGCGGCGAGACCATTCCGAAGCTGGGCGAGAACGCCGAGATCGGCATGCGCGCCCAGTTCTCCCAGCTCAACGCGCAGAACCGTGCTCGCGCAGAGGAGCAGATCATGGCCGCGTCCGGTTTCGACGGGCGAGGGCAGCTGCAGATCCAGGGCGTGCCGGTCGACCTGACCCGGCCGTTCGGCTATCGCATGGCCTTCCAGGCCGAGGACTACGCCGACTTCAGCGTGGCCGGCGGCATGGCCGTGCCGGATCCACCGGGCGGCGAGTCGGTGCGTGGCCTGTACGCCACCGCTTCTGCGCCGGCCAATGAGACGCCGTTCTACTGCAATGCCAGCCTGCGCGAGGAAACCTATCGCCTGCAGTTCCCGGCCAACGCGCCGATCATCGCCATTCCGGCCAGCCAGCGCTTTACCAATGCCGCTGGCGAATACCGGGTGGACTGGAGCCGCGAGGGCCAGGACGTGATCGTGCACCACCGCTTGCGGCAGAACGCGGTGCGTGGGCCGGAGGCGCTGTGCCAGCCGCAGGACTATCCGGCGTTCCGCGCGCTGTACCGCGAAGTGCGGCGCGGCTTCCGTGGCCAGGTGCTTTACGGCAAGCTGCCGGCATCTGGCGGCTGAATCGCCGATGGACGTTCAGGGCGGCATAATGTCGCCCTGATCGCCCATTCATCTTTCCCCGGGCACACTGGCAATCACCTTTCCTGGCGCCCGCGCCCACAGGATTTCCGCATGAACTTCCACTTCCGCCGTTTCCTTGCCACTACTACCCTGGCCGTCGCCTGTGCCGCTGCCGGCAGTGCCTGGGCCGGTGCCCGCGATGACCTGAAGACCTTCACCAGTGGCCTGAAGGGCCTGGACGGACAGTTCAGCCAGCAGGTGTTCGACAGCCGCGGCAAGGTGAAGGAATCGACCAGCGGCCGTGTGGCGCTGTCGGCGCCACGCCTGTTCCGTTGGGAATACGTGCGCCCGCACGAGCAGTTGATCGTGGCTGACGGCAGGAAGGTCTGGATGTACGAGCCGGACCTGGAGCAGGCCACCGTGCGCGAGCAGGGCAAGGAAGAACAGAACAGCCCGCTGACCGCGCTGATCAACCCGGCGCTGCTGGAGCAGCAGTACGACGTCAGCGAAGAGGCCGCGCAGCGCGACGGCCTGCAGTGGCTGTCGCTGTCGCCGAAGCGCGAGACCGAAGCCAGCTTCCAGTACGCCGCGCTGGGCTTCAACGCCCAGGGCTTGGCCAAGATGGAAATCACCGATGCGGTTGGCCAGCGTACCGTGATCACCTTCAGTGGCTGGAAGCGCAACCCGGGCTTCGCGGCCGGCACCTTCAGCTTC
>NZ_JAOBZT010000063.1:0-25483 GCF_029839005.1 Stenotrophomonas sp. GD03958
ATCCGCTCCACCGCCTCCTGCAATCGCGGCACTTCCTGGGTATAGGCCAGGCGCACGTGCTGGTTGGCACGATGGAAGCCGAAATCCAGCCCGGGCGTGAATGCCACATGCTCGGTTTCCAGGAAGTGGGCGCAGAACGCCTGCGCATCGTCGGTGAACGCGCTGACGTCTGCGTACAGGTAGAACGCGCCCTGCGGCTCGACCTCGATACGGAAGCCCAGCTCACGCAGTGCGGGCAGCAGGAAGTCGCGACGCTGGCGGAACGCTTCGCGGCGCTGTTCGAAGATCGCCATCGATTCCTCGCTGAAACAGGCGAGGGCGGCATGCTGGGCGATGCTCGAGGCGCTGATGTACAGGTTCTGCGCCAGCTTCTCCAGGTCCGGTACCGCGGCCGGCGGTGCCACCAGCCAGCCCAGCCGCCAGCCGGTCATGCCGAAATACTTGGAGAAGCTGTTCAGCACGAACGCGCTGTCATCCACCTGCAGCACGCTGGGCGCATCCAGGCCATAGGTGAGGCCGTGGTAGATCTCGTCCACCACCAGGTGGCCGCCCCGCGCGTGCAGGGCCTGCGACAGTGCGGCCAGATCGTCGGCGGAAAGCACGGTGCCGGTCGGGTTGGCCGGTGAGGCGACCAGCGCGCCGACGCTGTCGGCATTCCAGTGCTGTTCCACCAGTGACGGGGTCAGCTGGTAGGCGGTCTCCGGCCCGACCGGTACCAGTTGCGCACCGCCTTCCACCAGGCGCAGGAAGTGGCGGTTGCACGGATAGCCGGGGTCCGCCAGCAGCCAGTGGCGGCCGGGATCGACCAGCAGGCTGCTGGCCAGCAGCAGCGCACCGGACCCACCCGGTGTGACCAGGATGCGTTCAGGGTCGATATCCAGCCCGTAATGGCTGCGATAGAAGCCGCTGATGGCCTCACGCAGAGCCGGCAGGCCACGTGCGGCGGTGTAGCGGGTATGACCGGCGGCCAATGCGGCCTGGCCGGCGCGCACGACAGGTTCGGCGGTGGTGAAGTCCGGTTCGCCGATTTCCAGGTGGATCACATCGTGGCCGGCCTGCTCCAGCGCCTGTGCGCGGGCCAGCAGGGACATCACGTGGAATGGAGCGATTTCATGGCTGCGCCGGCTGTAGCCCGGCGTGTGGGGCAGGGTGTTCATGTGCCCATGGTACGCCGCGCGTCTGGGTCATGCGTTCTGGTAGTGCCGGCCGCCGGCCGGCATTCCGACCGTCTCCGGGTTCGTGAGGTTGCCGGCCAGCGGCCGGCACTCCCCATGACGATCCGCAGGGTTGCCCGCAGCCCTCCTGCAACCCAGACTCGGGCACAAGGACGCCATTGCATTGCAGTTCAAGGAACCCCACTACATGAAATCCACTCTCTGCCTGTTGCTCGCCAGCCTGATGACCACTACTGCCACCGCCGCCACTCCGCCTGTTCCGCCGGATGCCGCCAGGCATCCGCATGTGGTCAAGGCGCCGTTCGGCGCGACCCGCAACGATGACTATTACTGGCTGCGCGACGACAAGCGCGAGAACAAGGACATGCTGGCCTACCTGCAGGCCGAGAATGCCTACGCGGACCAGGTGCTGGCGCCGCTCAAGCCGCTCGAAGACACCCTGTACAAGGAGATCGTCGGCCGCATCAAGCAGGACGATTCCAGCGTGCCGGCGCGTGAGCGCGGCTATTGGTACTACAGCCGCTTCGAGACCGGCCAGGACTATCCGATCCACGCGCGCCGCAAGGGCAGCATGGAGGCCGCCGAGGAGATCCTGCTGGACGTCAACGCCATGGCCGCCGGCAAGGGCTATTTCAGCGTCGGCTCGATGGAAGTGAGCCAGGACAACCAGCTGCTGGCCTGGGCCGAGGATGATGTGGGCCGCCGCCAGTACACGATCCGCTTCAAGGATCTGGCCACCGGCAAGGTGCTGCCCGATGTGATCACCGGCAGCTCCGGCGACCTGGTCTGGGCCGACGACAACCGTACCGTGCTGTATGTCGAGAACGATCCGGAAACGCTGCTCACCGTGCGCGTGAAGAAGCACGTGCTGGGCTCCCCGGCCAGCGCCGACACCGTCGTCTACGAAGAGAAGGACGACAGCTTCTACATGGGCATCGGCCGCACCCGCGACGATCGCTTCATCACCATCGGCGTGCACAGCACCGTGTCCTCGGAAGAGCGCTACGCACCGGCCAGCGACCCGACCACGTTCACCGTGCTGGCCCCTCGCCAGCGTGACGTCGAGTACGATGCCGACCACTACGACGGCCGCTGGGTGATCCGCACCAACGACGGCGCGAAGAACTTCAAGCTGGTCACCGCACCGACCGATGCCACTTCGCGTGCGCAGTGGAAGGACTGGATCGCGCATGACGATGCGGTGTTCATCGAAGGCTTCGAGCTGTTCGACAGCTACACCGCCATCGCCGAACGTTCCGAGGGCCTGGAGCGCATCCGCCTGCTGTTCAAGGATGGCCGCAGCGACTACGTGAAGGCTGATGAGCCAGCGTACTCGATGGGCCTGGGCGACAACACCGAGGCCGATACGCCCTGGCTGCGCTACGTCTACACCTCGATGACCACCCCGACCACCGTGTTCGAGCTGAACACCGCCACCGGCGAACGCCGCCAGCTGAAGGTGCAGCCGGTGATCGGCTATGACGCGTCGAAGTACGAAACCGACCGCGTCTGGATCACCGCGCGCGATGGCGTGAAGGTGCCGGTGTCGCTGGTCTACCGCAAGGGCTACCAGAAGGACGGCAAGGGCGCGCTGTTCCAGTACGCCTATGGCAGCTACGGGATGTCGATGGACCCGTACTTCAACCAGACCGCGGTAAGCCTGGTCGACCGCGGCGTGGTGTATGCCATCGCCCACATCCGCGGCGGCCAGGAAATGGGCCGCGACTGGTACGAGAACGGCAAGCTGCTGCACAAGCAGAACACCTTCAACGACTTCATCGACGTCACCCGTGGCCTGGTCGCACAGGGCTGGGCGGCGAAGGATCGCGTGGCCGCGTCCGGTGGCAGCGCCGGCGGCCTGCTGATGGGCGCGGTGGCCAACCAGGCGCCGCAGGATTACCGGGTGATGGTGGCGCAGGTGCCGTTCGTCGACGTGGTCACCACCATGCTCGACCCGACCATTCCGTTGACCACCAATGAGTACGACGAGTGGGGCAACCCGGAACAGAAACAGTATTACGACTACATGCTGTCCTACTCGCCCTATGACAACGTGAAGCAGCAGGCGTACCCGGCGCTGTACGTGGGTACCGGCCTGTGGGATTCGCAGGTGCAGTACTGGGAGCCGGCCAAGTGGGTGGCCAAGCTGCGTGACGACAACACCGGCCACTACCCGATCCTGTTCCGCACCAACATGGAAGCCGGCCACGGCGGCAAGTCGGGGCGCTTCCAGCGCTACCGCGAGCTGTCCGAGTCGTACGCGTTCGTGCTGCAGCAGCTGGGCATCGCCCAGCCGTGATCGCGACAGGGTGCCGGGCGCTGCCTGGCACCCTGAACCGGTATCCTTGCGGCCATGAGCGCGCCAGATCCTTCCGCCCCTCGCGACGCCACCACGCCTCCGCGCGTGGTGCGTTTCCGCTGGGCGTGGTGGCTGCTGGCGTATGTCAGCCTCGGCACCGGCATCGTCGGCATCTTCGTGCCGGGCCTGCCGACCACCGTATTCATCCTGATTTCGGCCTGGGCCGCCTCGCGTGGCTCCGAGCGCCTGCACAACTGGCTGCTGCAGCATCCACGCTTCGGCCCGGCCATCGCCAACTGGCAGGCACACGGGGCGGTCAGCCGCTACGGCAAGTGGATGGCCACGATCACCATGGCGGTATGCGCCGCCATTATGCTGTGGTGCGTGCCGATTGCCTGGGTGAAGTGGTTCTCGATCGGCAGCATGACCGTGGTGGCGATCTGGCTGTGGACGCGGCCGCTTCCGCCTCCCGAGGATTGAGCGCCTGCGGCAGTGCCGGCCACTGGCCGGCAACCCGATTCCCTGCACCAACCGCTCAGCCGCCAATGGCTATACTCGGGGCATGAAGATTCCCCATCGAAACGCCATCCTGATTCCGCTGGCAGCGGCCTCGCTGCTGCTCCTCGCCGCCTGCGGCAACAAGGGCCCGCTGGTACTGCCGCAGAAGCCGGTGCCGGTGGAAGAAACCGTCGAACCCGCTGCCGAGCCCGCCACCGAGGCGACCGCGGCGGAGGCCCAGGGCGCCGTTGCCCCCGCCACGACGGTCGACCCGGCTGCAACGACCACTCAGCCGGCAACCGCGCCAGCGAAGAAGGCGGGCAGCGGGGATGAGTAAGGCCAGTTCCACGGCGCTGCGCTTCAGCAAGATGCACGGCGCGGGCAATGATTTTGTAGTGATCGACCTGCGTGACGGCACCGCGCCGCCTACGCCCGAACTGGCCGCGCGCCTTGCCGACCGCCACACCGGCGTCGGCTGCGATCAGATCCTGACCATCGAAGCGCCGCGTGCGGAAGGCTCGGTGGCCTCGTACCGCATCTGGAATGCCGACGGTTCCAATTCCGAGCAGTGCGGCAATGGCGCGCGCTGCATCGCGGCGTGGCTGGTGCGCCAAGGGAGTGCGCAGGGCGATGCGTTCGTCATCGACAGCCCGCTGGCCAGCCATGAAGTGAAGGTGCTCGGTGACGGACAGTTCGCCGTAACCATGGGCGTGCCTGCCTTCGAGCCGGCCAACGTGCCGCTGATGGGCTTCGCCCACGCGCGCGAGGAATACCTGCTGCCGCTGCAGGGCGAAAGCGTGCGCTTCGCCGCAGTGTCGATGGGCAACCCGCATGCGGTGATCGAAGTCGGCCTGATCGATGCTGCGCCGGTCGAGCGCGTCGGTGCGCTGCTGCAGCAGCATGCCTCGTTCCCGCGCTCGGTGAACGTGGGCTTCGCCCAGGTGATGGGCCCGGCGCACGCCCGCCTGCGCGTGTTCGAGCGCGGCGTCGGCGAAACCCTGGCCTGTGGCAGTGGCGCCTGCGCCGCTGCGGTGACCCTGATGCAGCGCGGCCGCCTGCAGCGCGATGCCCGCATCAGCCTGCCCGGTGGTGACCTGCGCATCCAGTGGCCGGGCGATGGCCAGCCTGTGATGATGGCCGGCCCGACCGCATTCGTCTTCGAAGGGGAGTGGATGGCATGAGCGAAACCGTCGACAAGCTCGGGGCCCACGAAGTCGCTGCCTGGTTGCGGCGTCATCCGGGCTTCCTCAAGCAGTTCCCGGACCTGGCCCTGACCCTGGTGGTGCCGCGCGATGACGGCCCGACCGCATCGCTGGCCAGCTACCAGCTGGAAGTGCTGCGCGAGAAGAACCGCGAGCTGGCGCGACGGTTGGCCGACCTGGGCGCGACCGCCCAGGTCAACGAGCGGCTGGCGGTGCGCACGCACCAGCTGACCCTGGCACTGATGAAGCAGGACAATGCGGCCGACACTCTGCGTGCGATGGCCGCTTCGTTGCAGGAAGACTTCGCCGGCGACCTGGTGCGGCTGGTGGTGCATGCGCCGGTGGCCGGGCTGGAACAGGCCGACTGGCTGCAGGTGATCGCCGCCGATGATCCGCAACTGGGCCCGTTCCGCGACTGCCTGAAGGACGGCGAGCCGATCTGCGGCCGCCTGCAGCCGGAGAAGAACGCCGTGCTGTACGGCGCGCGCAGCGAGGAGGTGCAGACCACCGCGCTGCTGCCGCTGCCGGGGGTTGGCCTGATCGCGGTCGGCAGCCATGATCCGAACCGTTTCTACCCGGGCATGGGCACGTTGTTCCTGCGCATGATGGGCGATGCCCTGGCCACTGGCCTGAAGCGCTTCGCGGGCTGAGCAGGGCACGACGGCGATGAGCGCGGTACAGGCGTTCCTGCAGCATCTGCAGGTGGAGCGGCGGATGTCGGCGCACACACTCGACGCCTACCGCCGCGACCTGGACGCACTGTCGGCGTGGGCCGAGCCGCGTGGCGTAGCCGTGGAGGCACTCGATGCCGATGCGTTGCGCCAGTTCGTGGCCGACGAGCATCGCCGCGGCCTGTCGGCCAAGAGCCTGCAGCGCCGCCTGTCGGCCTGCCGCAGCTTCTATGCCTGGCTGCTCAAGCACGGCCGCATCGAGGTCAGCCCTGCAGCGACGCTGAAGGCACCGCGCGCACCGCGCCGGTTGCCGCAGGTGCTCGATGCCGACGAAGCCGTACAGCTGGTCGAGCTTGAACCGGAAGGTGAACTCGGTCGACGTGATCGCGCGCTGCTGGAGCTGTTCTACTCCTCGGGCCTGCGCCTGAGCGAAGTCTGCGCACTGACCTGGCGCGACCTGGATTTCGCCAGCGGCCTGGTCAACGTGCTGGGCAAGGGCAACCGCCAGCGCCGGGTGCCGTTCGGCAGGCCCGCACGCGAAGCGCTGCAGGCGTGGCGTGCCGAAAGTGGTGGCGGCCCGGCATCGCCGGTATTTCCTGGCCGCAACGGGCCGATCAGCCAGCGCGCGGTGCAGATCCGCATCCGCCAGCTGGCGCAGCGCCAGGGCCTGTTCAAGCATGTGCATCCGCACATGCTGCGGCACAGTTTCGCCAGCCATATCCTCGAATCGTCCGGCGACCTGCGCGGTGTGCAGGAGCTGCTGGGCCATGCCGACATCGCCACCACGCAGATCTATACCCACCTCGATTTCCAGCACCTGGCCAAGGTCTACGACGCCGCGCATCCGCGCGCGAAGCGCCGAGGCAGCAGCGAGGGCAGCGGAGAAAGCTGAACGTTGCCCCTGCGGTGGCCGGTCGCGGGTGGCTTGAAGGGCGCAGCGCAGTCCCCACCTCTGGTTCTGTCACCCCGGAGGCATCATGGACCCCAGTCAGAACCCCAACGTTTTCCACGCCACCACCATCGTCTGCGTCCGTCGCGGCGAGCACGTGGCCATTGCCGGCGACGGTCAGGTCACGCTGGGCCACACCGTGATGAAGGGCAACGCGCGCAAGGTGCGCCGCCTTGGCCGCGACGGCCAGGTGCTGGCCGGTTTCGCCGGTGCCGCCGCCGATGCCTTCACCCTGTTCGAGCTGTTCGAGGCCAAGCTGGAAAAGCACGGCCAGCTGCAGCGCGCCGCGGTCGAGCTGGCCAAGGATTGGCGCACCGAGCGCCGCCTCGGAAAGCTTGAAGCCCTGTTGGCCGTGGCTGACAAGGAAACCTCGCTGATCATCAGCGGCACCGGCGATGTGATCGAACCGGAGGACGGCATCATCGCCATCGGCTCCGGTGGCTCGTATGCACTTTCGGCCGCGCGCGCGCTGATGGCACATACCGAACTGGATGCGCGCACGATTGCCAGTGAAGCGATCGGCATCGCCGGCGACATCTGCATCTACACCAACCGCAACGTGGTGGTCGAGGAGCTGTGACCGCTCTTCTGTAGTGCCGAGCCATGCTCGGCAGGGCTGCCCGTCAGCCGAGCATGGCTCGGCTCTACATGCATCTGAATCCGTGAGCACATCCATGTCGAAGATCGAAGTATCCTCCGCCACCATGACCCCGCGCGAGATCGTGCAGGAACTGGACCGGCATATCGTGGGCCAGCACGACGCCAAGCGTGCCGTGGCCATCGCCCTGCGCAACCGCTGGCGCCGCATGCAGCTGGCGCCGGAGCTTCGCAATGAAGTGATGCCCAAGAACATCCTGATGATCGGCCCGACCGGCGTCGGCAAGACCGAGATCGCGCGCCGCCTGGCTACGTTGGCCAACGCGCCGTTCGTGAAGGTCGAAGCCACGCGCTTCACCGAAGTGGGCTACGTCGGCAAGGACGTCGAGCAGATCATCCGCGACCTGGCCGACACCGCGGTCAAGCTGTATCGCGAACAGGCCAAGGTGCGCGTGCGTACCCAGGCCGAAGAACGCGCCGAAGACCGCATCCTCGATGCGCTGCTGCCGCGTCGTAGCGGCGGCATCGGTTTCGATCCTGAAGTCGCCCGCAACGAACCGTCGGCGCAGGACAACGAGACCCGCATCAAGTTCCGCAAGATGCTGCGCAACGGTGAGCTGGACGAGCGTGAGATCGAGCTCGACCTGGCGGCCAATGTCAGCATGGACATCATGACCCCGCCGGGCATGGAGGAAATGGGCCAGCAGCTGAAGTCGATGTTCGCCAACCTGGGTGGCGGCGCGAAGGCGCACAAGCGCACGCTGACCATCAAGGCCGCGCGTCCGCTGCTGATCGAGGAAGAGGCCGGCAAGCTGGTCAACGAGGACGATATCCGCACTGCGGCGATCGAGGCCTGCGAGCAGCACGGCATCGTCTTCATCGACGAGATCGACAAGGTTGCCAAGCGCGGCGACAACGTGGGCGGTGGCGATGTCTCCCGCGAAGGCGTGCAGCGCGACCTGCTGCCGCTGGTGGAAGGCTCCAACGTGTCCACCAAGTACGGCACGATCAAGACCGACCACATCCTGTTCATCGCGTCGGGCGCGTTCCACCTGGCCAAGCCCAGCGACCTGATTCCGGAGCTGCAGGGCCGTTTCCCGATCCGCGTTGAGCTGGGCGCGTTGAGCAAGGGCGACTTCGTGCGCATCCTGACCGAACCGAAGGCCGCGCTGACCAAGCAGTACGAAGCACTGCTGGCCACCGAAGGCGTCAAGGTCAGTTTCACTGCCGATGCCATCGAGCGCCTGGCCGAGATCGCGTTCCAGGTGAACGAGCGCCAGGAAAACATCGGCGCGCGCCGCCTGCATACGGTGCTGGAGCGCCTGCTGGATTCGCTCAGCTACGAGGCACCGGACCGCGATGGCGAAACCCTGGCCATCGACAGCGCCTACGTCGATGCACACCTGGGTGAGCTGGTGCAGGACCCGGACCTGAGCCGCTACATCCTGTAATGCGCATCGAGGTCGGATCCTTCGCCGTGGCGAGGGCCCTGACTCCATCCGCTGCAACAGAAAAGGCCGCCGCAGGGCGGCCTTTTGCGTTGGCGCTCAGCGCGATTGCCGGGCGCGGTAGGCCTGCAGTACCTGGTCGATCACTGCACTGGTGCGGGCGGCGCTGATGCCGTTCGAGGGCGAGTGCCCGTGGCCGCGCAGTTCGTCCACGACGGAGGCGATCAACGGCTGCTGGACCGATGGCGGGTTCGGGATATCGAATGCCTGCACGCCCGCTTCGGTCTCCAGCACCACCGGAACGTCCTCGAAGGTGGCAAAGCGCAGCTGCCCCAGGTCGCCGGTAATCTCGACCTCGTCCTGTCGGCGGAACGCGCAGAAACTCCATTGCGCGACGCCATGCGCCCCCGCCCCGGTGCGGAAGCACATCGAGACGCTGTCCTCGGCGGCGTAGGCGCCGGTCAACGAACTGGCCAGGCCGCGCACGTCGCTCAGGGGCTCCAGCAGATGGTCGAGCAGGTCCAGCGTGTGTGAGCCCAGGTCGACGAACAGCCCGCCGCCGGCGATGGCGGGGTTGGTTCGCCAGAAGTCCGGCGATGCGGCAGCCGCCGAATGTGGCCGATGCAGGGTGGCGCGCACGCTGCGCGGCGTACCGATCGCGCCGCTGTCCAGCAGCTGCTTCACCTGTGCGAAGCGGGGCAGGGCACGGCGGTAGTAGGCCACGAACACGGGCACGCCGCTGCGGGCGCTGGCCGCGATGATGCGCTGGCACTCGTCGTGGTCCATGGCCATCGGCTTTTCGATGTAGACCGGCTTGCCTGCAGCAATCGCCTGCAATGCGTAGTGCATGTGCGTGGAGGGCGGTGTTGCAACGTAGACCGCGTTCACCTCCGGATCGGCGATGAGTGCATCGGCGTCCGCGTACCAGCGCGGAATCGCGTGGCGGCGTGCATAGTCTTCGGCCAATGCGGCATTGCGGCGCATGACCGCCACTACCCGTGAGCCCGGCGTGTTGGCCAGGGCCGGCCCGCTCTTCTTCTCGGTGACGCTGCCACACCCGATGAAGCCCCACACCACGTTGTCCAGGATCATCGATCTGCCCTTGCAGGGGGTGCCGCAGTGATGGGAGCAGCCTCGTTCACGCCTCGGGCAGCGGCTCGGGGACGGTGCCGGGAACGAACACACCATCCTTCACGTAGGCGGCCAGGGTCATGTCCAGCGCGAGCATGCCATCGCGCTTGAGGTCCATCAGTTCCGGTTCGACCATCGCGCCGTGCAGCACGCCCAGCACGGTGGCGTGCAGCATGCGTGCGGCGATCTTCGGGTCGGCGCCCTCGCGCAGCTGGCCCAGGTCCTTGGCGCGGCGCAGGGCACGCTCCATCCGGTCCAGCGCATCGCGGAAGCCGGCCTGCTGCATTTCGGTCAGGACCCTGGTGTCGGCCGACGCATCGCTGCGCAGCATGATTTCCATGGTCTTGCGCAGGCGCTCGTCCTCGGACAGCTCGATGAACGAGTGGATCATCACCGCGCGCAGGTCGTGCACCGGCGTGTCGCGCTGGTCGGTGGAGGTGCGCTCCAGTTCCTGCATGAAGGGCAGGTGCACCCGCTCGACGATCGCGGCCAGCACCTCGCTCTTGTTCTTGAAGTGCCAGTACACCGCGCCACGGGTATAGCCGGCGCGGGCGCCGATCATCTCCAGCGTGGTACGGGCCACGCCGTGTTCATGGAAGCAGGCTTCGGCGGCGTCAAGGATGCCTTCCCGGGTTGCCTGGGTGTCCTCTTTGGTCTTGCGGGCCATGGGTAGGTACGAGTGCGGGTGAAACGTGGCTGAATTGTACCGGTTTACAAACAAACAAGCATGTATGTATATTTCGCTCCCATCATTCCCGTCGTGTGCGTGGCAGGCCGGTCCGGCTCCCACTCCCCGCTGGTGCGCGTTGCCTGCTGGCGCTTTCGGCCTGTATCAGCGCGATTTGAGATTCCTTCCCCTAAGAGCCTTTCCGTCATGTTGCTGAGCCGAATCCGACCCTTTGCACTGTCGCTGGCGATCGCCGCAGCCGTGGCTGCCTGCGGCGGCCAACCCCAGGCCCCCGAGCAGGGCCCGGGTGACGTCACCGTGGTCACGCTGAAGTCCGAAACCGTGGGCCTGACCCGCGAACTGCCGGGCCGTACCAACGCCTTCCTGGTCGCCGAAGTGCGCCCGCAGGTCAACGGCATCGTTGCCAAGCGCCTGTTCACCGAAGGCGGCATGGTCAAGGCCGGCGAGCCGCTGTACCAGATCGAGGACGCCAGCTACCGCGCCCAGGCCAACAGCGCCCGCGCCCAGCTGGCCCGCGCCGAAGCCACGGCCAACGCCGCGCGCCTGAGCGCCAAGCGCATCACCGAGCTGGCCAAGGTCGACGCGGTCAGCCAGCAGGACCTGGAAAACGCCGTGGCCGCGCAGAAGCAGGCCGAGGCCGATGTCGGTGCCGCCAGGGCCTCGCTGGACGCGGCCAACGTCACCCTCGGCTATGCCCGCATCACCGCGCCGATCAGCGGCCGCATCGGCAAGTCCAGCGTTACCCAGGGTGCGCTGGTCAGCGCCGGCCAGGCCAATGCACTGGCTACCGTGCAGCAGCTGGATCCGATCTATGTCGACCTGACCCAGTCCTCGGCCGAGCTGCTGCAGCTGCGCCGCGAACTGGCTGCCGGCCGCCTGCAGGACAACCAGACCCTGCCGGTCAGCATCCTGATGGAAGACGGCAGCACCTTCGAGCACAAGGGCACGCTGGAGTTCTCCGAAGTCAGCGTCGATCCGGCCACCGGCAGCTTCGGCCTGCGCGTGAAGGTGGACAACCCGGACGGCCTGCTGATGCCGGGCATGTACGTGCGTGCGGTGATCGGCGGCGGCGTGCGCAGCGATGCGGTGCTGGTGCCGATGCAGGGCATCGCCCGCGATCCGAAGGGCGACACCACCGCGATGGTGGTCGGCAAGGACAACAAGGTCGAAGTACGCCCGGTCAAGGTCAGCCGCACGGTCGGCGACAAGTGGCTGGTCGAGGAGGGTCTGAAGGCCGGTGACAAGGTCATCGTCGAAGGCCTGCAGAAGATCGGCCCCGGCATGCCGGTCAAGGCCACCGAGAAGGGCGCTGCTCCGGCCAAGCCGGCGGCCGTCGCCCAGCCTGCCGCCCCGGCCGGCCACGCGAAGTAAGCGGAGAACCCCATGGCACGCTTTTTCATCGATCGACCCATCTTCGCGTGGGTGATCGCCATCATCATCATGCTCGCCGGCGGCCTGGCCCTGTTCAAGCTGCCGGTCTCGATGTACCCCAACGTCGCGCCGCCAGCGGTGGAAATCAGCGCCACCTACCCGGGTGCATCGGCCAAGGTGGTCGAGGACTCGGTGACGCAGATCATCGAGCAGAACATGAAGGGCCTCGATGGCCTGATCTACTTCTCCTCCAACAGCTCGTCCAACGGCCAGGCCACCATCACCCTGACCTTCGAGAGCGGCACCAACCCGGACATCGCCCAGGTGCAGGTGCAGAACAAGCTGCAGCTGGCCATGCCGCTGCTGCCGCAGGAAGTGCAGCGGCAGGGCATCAACGTGGCCAAGTCCAGCTCGGGCTTCCTGAACGTCATCGCGTTCGTGTCCGAGAACGGCAGCATGGACGCCAACGACATCGCCGACTACGTCGGTTCCAATGTCGTCGACCGCCTCAGCCGTGTGCCGGGCGTGGGCAACATCCAGGTATTCGGTGGCAAGTACGCCATGCGCATCTGGCTGGATCCGAACAAGCTGCATACCTATGGCCTGTCCGTCGCGGAAGTGACTGCGGCGATCAAGGCACAGAATGCCCAGGTGGCGATCGGCCAGCTCGGCGGTGCGCCGTCGGTGAAGGGCCAGCAGCTCAACGCCACCATCAACGCGCAGTCGCGCCTGCAGACCCCGGAACAGTTCCGCAACATCATCGTGCGCGGCGCGCAGGACGGTGCCGAGCTGCGCCTGGGTGATGTCGCCCGCGTCGAACTGGGTGCTGAGTCCTACGACTTCGTCACCCGCTACAACGGCCAGCCGGCCAGCGGCCTGGCGGTCACCCTGGCCACCGGCGCCAACGCGCTGGATACTGCGGCCGGCGTGGACGCTGCGCTGGAAGACATGAAGAGCTTCTTCCCGGCAGGGCTGAAGGCCGAGATCCCGTACGACACCACCCCGTTCGTGCGCGTGTCGATCAAGGGCGTGGTGCAGACCCTGATCGAAGCGATCGTGCTGGTGTTCGTGGTGATGTACCTGTTCCTGCAGAACTTCCGCGCCACCCTGATCCCGACCATCGCCGTGCCGGTGGTGCTGCTGGGTACCTTCGGCGTGCTGGCGATGCTGGGCTTCTCGGTGAACATGCTGACCATGTTCGCGATGGTGCTGGCGATCGGTCTGCTGGTGGACGATGCCATCGTGGTGGTGGAGAACGTCGAGCGCATCATGTCCGAGGAAGGACTGTCGCCGCTTGAAGCGACCCGCAAGTCGATGGGCCAGATCACCGGTGCGCTGGTGGGTATCGGCCTGGTGCTGTCGGCGGTGTTCGTGCCGATGGCCTTCATGAGCGGATCCACCGGCGTGATCTACCGGCAGTTCTCGGCCACGATTGTCTCTGCAATGGCGTTGTCGGTGCTGGTGGCGATCGTGCTGACCCCGGCACTGTGCGCGACCATGCTCAAGCCGCTGAAGAAGGGTGAGCATCATGTTGCCCACCGCGGCCTGGCCGGTCGCTTCTTCAACTGTTTCAACCGTGGCTTCGACCGCACCAGCGAAAGTTACCAGCGTGGTGTGCGCGGCATCATCCATCGTCCGTGGCGCTTCATGGGCATCGTGGCGGCACTGTTCGTGCTGATGGGCGTGCTGTTCGTGCGCCTGCCCAGCTCGTTCCTGCCCAACGAAGACCAGGGCGTGCTGATGGCGCTGGTGCAGGCCCCGGTCGGCGCCACCCAGGAGCGCACGCTGGAATCGATCGCGGCATTGGAGAACCACTTCCTGCAGAACGAGAAGGATGCGGTGGATTCGGTGTTCTCCGTGCAGGGCTTCAGCTTCGCCGGCATGGGCCAGAACGCCGGCATGGCGTTCGTCAAGCTGAAGGACTGGAGCGAGCGTGACGCCAACAATGGCGTGATGCCGATCACCGGTCGTGCGATGGCTGCCCTGGGCCAGATCAAGGATGCCTTCATCTTTGCCTTCCCGCCGCCGGCCATTCCGGAACTGGGGACTGCCTCGGGCTATACCTTCTTCCTGAAGGACAACAGCGGCCAGGGCCACGAGGCACTGGTCGCCGCACGCAACCAGCTGCTCGGCCTGGCCGCCGGCAGCAAGAAGCTGGCCAACGTGCGCCCGAACGGCCAGGAGGACACGCCGCAGTTCCGCATCGACATCGACGCGGCCAAGGCGACCTCGCTGGGGCTGTCGATCGACCAGATCAACGGCACGCTGGCCGCCGCGTGGGGCAGCTCGTACATCGATGACTTCGTCGATCGTGGCCGCGTCAAGCGCGTGTTCGTGCAGGCCGACCAGGCGTTCCGCATGGTCCCGGAGGACTTCGATCTCTGGTCCGTGAAGAACGACAAGGGCGAGATGGTGCCGTTCAGCGCCTTCGCTACCAAGCACTGGGATTACGGTTCGCCGCGCCTGGAACGCTACAACGGTGTGTCGGCGATGGAGATCCAGGGCGAACCGGCCCCGGGTGTCGCCTCCGGCGATGCCATGGCCGAGATCGAGCAGCTGGCCAAGCAGCTTCCGGCGGGCTTCGGCATTGAGTGGACGGCGATGTCCTACCAGGAACGCCAGGCCGGCTCGCAGACGCCACTGCTGTACACGCTGTCGCTGATGATCGTGTTCCTGTGCCTGGCCGCGATGTATGAAAGCTGGAGCGTACCGACCGCGGTGCTGCTGGCGGCCCCGCTGGGTATCCTCGGCGCGGTGCTGGCCAACACCTTCAAGGGCCTGGAGCGCGATATCTATTTCCAGGTGGCGATGCTGACCACGGTGGGCCTGACCAGCAAGAACGCGATCCTGATCGTCGAGTTCGCCAAGGAAAACCTGGAAAAGGGCGCCAGCCTGATCGAGTCGATCATGCACGCCGTGCGCGACCGCCTGCGCCCGATCGTGATGACCTCGCTCGCCTTCGGCATGGGCGTGGTACCGCTGGCGATCTCCACCGGCGCCGGTTCCGGTGCCAAGCAGGCGATCGGCACCGGCGTGCTCGGCGGCATGATCGTCGGCACCGTGCTCGGCGTGTTCTTCGTGCCGCTGTTCTTCGTGGTGGTGCAGCGCGTGTTCAAGCGCAAGACCACGATGTGACCTGTAACGGTAGTGCCGGTCGCTGGCCGGCATCTGCTGATCGCTTGATGTGAATCCAACGAGGTTGCCGGCCAGCGGCCGGCACTACCTCCTGCCATCCGGCAGTACCGATGGAAGTCATTCCCATGAAAAGTGCATCCCTGTTCCTTTCCATTGCCGCTGTGCTCGCGCTCGCCGGCTGCTCCACCCTGGTGCCGAAGAACACCGCTGTCGCCCCGGCGATCCCGGCGCAGTGGCCGGCCGAGGCCGCGCAGGGCCAGGTGGCCGATGCCGCCGCCGTCGGCTGGCGCGACTTCTTCACCGATGAGCGCCTGCAGCAGGTGATCGAGCAGTCGCTGCAGAACAATCGCGACCTGCGCGTGGCCGTGCTCAACGTTGAACGCGCGCGCGGCCAGTACCGTGTGCAGCGCGCTGATCGCGTGCCCGGCGTGGCCGTGACCGGCCAGATGGACCGCCGTGGTACCGATGCCGGTGTCACCGAGCAGTTCAGCGCGGGCGTGGGTGTGGCCGAGTTCGAGCTGGACCTGGTCGGTCGCGTGCGCAACCTCAGCGAGGCGGCGCTGCAGCAGTACTTCGCCGTGGCTGCCAACCGCCGCAACGCGCAGCTGAGCCTGATTGCCGAGACCGCAACTGCGTGGCTGACGTATGGTGCCGACGCGCAGCAGCTGAAGATCGCCGAGGCCACGCTGAAGACCTACGAAGATTCGTTGCGCCTGGCCGAGGCCCGCCACGAGCGTGGCGGCAGTTCGGCACTGGAACTGACCCAGACCCGCACGCTGGTCGAGACCGCGCGCACCGATGCTGCGCGCCTGCGTGGCCAGCTGGCCCAGGACCGCAACGCGCTGGCGCTGCTGGCCGGTGGCCAGCTCGATCCGGCGCTGCTGCCGGACAGCATCGAGCCGCAGCTGCTTGCATTGGCACCGCCGCCGGCCGGCCTGCCCAGCGACGTGCTGCTGCAGCGCCCGGACATCATGGCCGCCGAACACCAGCTGCTGGCGGCCAACGCCAATATCGGTGCGGCACGCGCGGCGTTCTTCCCGAGCATCTCGCTGACCGGCAGCATCGGCAGTGGTTCGAGCGAACTGTCCAACCTGTTCGACAGCGGTACGCGCGTGTGGAGCTTCCTGCCGAAGATCACGCTGCCGATCTTCCAGGGCGGCAAGCTGCGCGCCAACCTGGCCATCGCCAACGCGGATCGTGATATCGCTCTGGCGCAGTACGAGAAGTCGATCCAGGTGGGCTTCCGCGAAACCGCCGATGCGCTGGCGTTGAATGTCAGCCTGGACGAGCAGGTGCGTTCACAGCAGCGCCTGGTGGAAGCGGCCGAACAGGCCAACCGCCTGTCGCAGGCGCGCTACGACGCGGGCCTGGACAGCTTCGTGGCCCTGCTTGATGCGCGGCGTACCGCCTACAACGCACAACAGACCAAGCTGCAGGCGCAGCTGGCGCAGCAGGCCAACCGCATCACGCTGTACAAGGTGCTTGGCGGTGGCTGGCACGAGCGCAGCTGAAGGACAGCCGGCCAGCGGTCGGCTCTACCTTGATGATCGATGGTAGTGCCGGCCGCTGGCCGGCATTGTCATTTCAGGACCTGCTACACCGCTTCATCGTCGCGCCGCGCTGCATGGCAGGCGCGCACCCGCGCGAGCGCATCGCCGGCTTCGCGCGCCATCTGCTCGTACTCGGCGCGGATCTCTTCCAGGCGTGCCTCGTCCAGTTCTTCCAGATCGAGCAGCTCGTTGTTGGCCTCGGCGGTTGCCCGGATCAGCTCGTCCAGCTTGATCTGCATCGCGGCGGTGTCCGCGTTCTGCGTGTGCTGGATCAGGAACACCATCAGGAAGGTGATGATGGTGGTGCCGGTGTTGATCACCAGCTGCCAGGTGTCGTTGAAGCCGAACACCGGGCCACTGATGCCCCAGATCACCACGATCGCCACTGCCGCCAGGAAGGTCCACGGCGAGCCCGTGGCGGCCGCGGCCTTCTTGGCGATCGTATTGAACAGATTTCGTGCTGTCATCGTCGTCGTCCCACTCAGGTGACGAGGATGATCGGCAGTGGCGCGTGGAGGCGCCGTGCAGCGGCCGTCAGGCGCGCATGCGTTGCAGTCGTGGCGCCTGCAGGCTGCGCACCGGGCTGCTCTGATAGACGTGCTGCCAGCAGAGGTCGACGAACTCGCGGGCCTGTGCTTCGCTCAGCCGCGGCATGATCTGCAGGGCGTACTGGGTCTGGAACATTTCGTCACGTTCGGCCTCGCTGGCGCGCGGCTGGGTGATCAGCGAATCACAGGCGAACTTGATCCACGGCACGTAGGAGCCGAACGAGTTGTGCGGCAGTGCGCCCTCGGCATGCTGGCGGCGCCAGTGGTCAAGCTCGGCGTCTACGTTGATGACCGGAGGAATGGTGGGGACTTCAGCGTGCATGACAATCCAGTTCGGTTGAGTGGAAAGGGAGTGGGGGTTCATCGGAGTGTGGCGTATCTGCCGGTGCATGCCGCGTCAGCGGGATGTGGAGCCGGTGTGGCGATTGCTGATCAGTTGCGCGTGCTCGACCGCCCCCATCTGCTCGGCCATGGTGGCCATCGCGTTGCACAGTCGCTCGTGATCGCGTGGCTGGCCGCGCACCAGTTCCAGCTGCAGGCCCTGGTAGGCACTCCAGAACGACGCACTGCGCCGGTGCAGCGCGAAGTGCTGCTGCAGGCGTTCGCGGATGGATTCGAGGATCGGGTCGGGCGTAGGTCGTACGGCGTGCGCGCACATGGCTGGCTCCGCCGGGGAAACGAGCCCCGGTAACCCCACCCTAGGCGTGTCAGCCGGGTGGGGTGTTACCGCAGTGTGTGCACGCAGTCCAGCTGACTGTGCGCGCGGTCACGGCAATGGCCGCAAACGCTGCCCGCACTAAGAGGTGGCGGCACTGAAGCGTTCATTAAACGGGTTCAACGGATGACGGTGTGTGGCTCATTCACCGATGTCTTCGTTCCAGATGTCCGGATGGCGGCTGATGAAATCGCCGAGCAGGTCGACGCATTCCTGGTTGTCGAGGTCGATCACGTTGACGCCGTTTTCCCGCAACCAGTCGATGCCGCCCTGGAAGGTGCGCGATTCGCCCACCACCACGGTGCCGATGTTGAACTGGCGCACCAGGCCAGAGCAGTACCAGCACGGTGCCAGGGTGGTGACCATGATCGTGTCCTGGTAACGGCGCTGGCGGCCGGCCTTGCGGAACGCATCGGTCTCGCCGTGCACCGACGGGTCGCCTTCCTGCACGCGGCGGTTGTGGCCGCAGCCAAGCAGGCGGCCGTCGTTGTGGTACAGGGCCGCGCCGATCGGCACGCCGCCCTCGGCCAGGCCTTGGCGGGCTTCGGCGATGGCGGTCTGCAGCAGGGCCTGGTAGTCGGGCGTGGTGATCATGCGGGGCTCCGGTAAGTCGTGGCCCGCCATGATACGGGCAGGGGGTGCCGCTGGCCCCCGGCGGTGCGATAATCGGGGCCATGAGCGAATCCCCCTACAAAGCCGGTACCACCCATTTCGGGTTCCGCGACGTCGCCGCCAAGGACAAGCAGAAGCTGGTCGGCCAGGTGTTCACCTCGGTCGCGCGCAACTACGACCTGATGAACGACCTGATGAGCCTGGGCGTGCACCGGGCGTGGAAGCGCTACTACGTGGCCACCGCGCAGGTGAAGCCGGGCGACCGCGTGCTCGATCTGGCGGGCGGCACCGGCGACATCGCCGCCCTGCTGAAGGAGCGCGTCGGCGCCGAGGGCTCGGTGGTGCTGGGCGACATCAACGCCGGCATGCTGTCGGTCGGCCGTGACCGCCTGACCAACCGCGGCTTGGTGCTGGGCCTGGACTACGTGCAGTGCAACGCCGAGGCCCTGCCGTTCCCGGACAACAGCTTCGACCTGGTCACCATCGCCTTCGGCCTGCGCAACGTGACGGACAAGGACGCTGGCCTGCGCGAGATGTACCGCGTGCTGAAGGTGGGCGGCCAGGCCCGCGTGCTGGAGTTCTCCGAAGTCACCGCGGACTGGTTCAAGCCGATCTACGACTTCCACTCGTTCAAGATCCTGCCGAAGCTGGGCAAGCTGTTCGCCAATGACTCGGACAGCTACCAGTACCTGGCCGAGAGCATCCGCAAGCACCCGCCGCAGGACGAACTGAAGGCGATGATGTCGCAGGCCGGCTTCGAGCGCTGCCACTACAAGAACCTGACCGGCGGCATCGTCTCGATCCACTCCGGCTACAAGCTGTAAGCCCAGTGTCCGGGTAGTGCCGGCCGCTGGCCGGCATCCCCGTGCCCGGTCATCGTCCGTGCGGATGCCGGCCAGCGGCCGGCACTACCGGTGCTGTGGGCCGCCATTACCCCGCACCGCGCAACGCCTGCGCGGCCGGAGGGAGTTACCATTGGGGTTTGATCCCCGTAACGGTCCCGATTCATGCGTAATCCGCTGATGCTCCTTCCGCTGGCCGTGGCCCTGGCCGCCGGCTGCTCCCAGGAGGCGGCCGCGCCCGCCGCCGCCCCGACTGCCGCAAAGGCCCCTGCCGCCCCCGTGAACGCCGAGAACCGCAGCCACGACGAAAGCTCGTACGCCGAGCCGGACAAGGTCGTCATCAAGGACATCGCGCTGGATCTGAAGCTCGACTTCGACCAGAAGCAGATTGGCGGTACCGCCACCTACACGCTGGAATGGAAGCAGAAGGACGCCAGGCAGCTGGTGCTCGACACCCGCGAGCTGACCGTGTCCAAGGTCGAGGCCGTCGCCGCCGATGGCGCGCGCAGCCCGCTGAAGTTCGAGCTGGCCGCCGCTGACAAGGTGTTCGGCAGCAAGCTGACCATCGAGGCCCCGGAACAGCCGGCCAAGGTGGAAGTGACCTACCACACCGCACCGACCGCCTCGGGCCTGCAGTGGCTGGCGCCGTCGATGACCGAGGGCAAGAAGCTGCCCTTCATGTTCAGCCAGTCACAGGCCATCCACGCCCGTTCGTGGGTGCCGCTGCAGGACACCCCGAGCGTGCGCTTCACCTACAGCGCGCACGTGGTCTCGCGCCCGGACGTGATGGTGCTGATGAGCGCCGACAACGATCCCAAGGCCGCGCGTGATGGTGACTACACCTTCAAGATGCCGCAGCCGATTCCGTCCTACCTGCTGGCCATCGCCGCCGGCGACCTGGTGTTCGAGCCGATCTCCGGCCGCTCCGGCGTCTGGGCCGAGCCGACCATGGTCAACAAGGCCGCCAAGGAATTCGAGGACACCGAGAAGATGATCGGTGCCGCCGAGAAGCTCTACGGCGAATACCGCTGGGGCCGCTACGACATGCTGGTGCTGCCGCCGTCGTTCCCGTTCGGTGGCATGGAGAACCCGCGTCTGACCTTCGCCACCCCGACCGTGATCGTCGGCGACAAGTCGCTGGTCTCGCTGGTCGCCCATGAACTGGCGCACAGCTGGTCGGGCAACCTGGTGACCAACGCCAGCTGGAAGGACATCTGGCTCAATGAAGGCTTCACTACCTACGTCCAGGGCCGCATCACCGAAGCCCTGTACGGCAAGGAGATGGCCGAGATGGAGAAGCAGATCGACCAGACCGACCTGCTGGCCGAAGTGAAGGACATGAGCCCGGCCGACCAGGCGCTGGCGCTGCCGCCGCTGAACGAGCGCGACCCCGACGAAGCGCTCAGCCAGGTGGCCTACGTCAAGGGTTCGTGGTTCCTGGAATTCCTGGAGCAGCGCTTCGGCCGCGAGACCTTCGATCCGTTCCTGCGCGGCTGGTTCGATGACCACGCCTTCCAGAGCGCGAACACCGACCAGTTCGTCGACTACATGAAGAAGAACCTGCTGCCGAAGAATCCGTCGGCAGTGACCGAGGCCGAACTGAAGGCATGGCTGGACGAGCCGGGTATCCCGGCGTTCGCGGCCAAGGCGCAGTCGCGCAACTTCAGCAGCGTCGATACCGCACGCATCGCCTTTGCCAGCGCCGGCACCGTGCCCAGCAGCCAGGTCATCGCCGACTGGAGCACCCAGGAATGGGTGCGCTTCATCGACGGCCTGGGCGCAACCCAGCCGCTGGACAAGCTGGCCACGCTGGACAAGGCCTTCCACTTCACCGGCACCCCGAATGGCGAAATCGCCATGCGCTGGTACCCGCTGGCGATCCGCAGCGGCTACGAGCAGGCCAATGAAGGCGCGGCGGCATTCATCGAGCGCGTCGGCCGTCGCAAGCTGATCCTGCCGATCTACGCCGAACTGGTGAAGACCCCGAAGGGGCTGGAGCTGGCCAAGCAGGCCTTCGAAAAGGCCAAGCCGGGCTACCACCCGATCACCACCGCCTCGGTCCAGGACATGCTGGCCAAGGCTGAAGCCAAGTAAGCGGTAGTGCCGGCCGCTGGCCGGCAACCGGTCACTGCTTCACCACCAACGGCGGGGAAACCCGCCGTTGGTGTATCCGCTTTTCGCTGCCGATAGAATCGGGATGCACTCGCAAAGGACCTCCGCCATGAAACGACTGATCCTGCTCACCGCCTGCACGCTGGCGCTGGCCGCCTGCAGCAACCCCGAGGAAGAACGCAAGGCGCAGGAAGCCGCCGCAGCCGCCGTGCAGGCGCAGAAGGAGGCCAAGGCCGAAGACGTGGCCAAGCAGTACGACATGGCCGTGGCCGCGCAGGACTGGGAGCGCGCGCGCCTGCACGGCGCCTCGCTGCTGGACCAGTACAAGGACACCGCGGCCGCCGAGCGCATCGCCGCAGGCTTCGACGAGGTCAAGGCCAAGGGCGATGCCGCGCGCGACCTGCGCCGCATGCAGGCACTGTGGCAGTACAACCAGATCCCGGTGGGCAACAAGGGCAACCAGGTTTCGGCGCAGATCTACAGCAAGGAACGGGTGGACGTGGATGGCAGCGGCGCCAAGCCGGTGCAGCTGGTGTTCCGCGATCATCCGGAGTGGAAGCGGCATGCGTATCTGGTGCTGCAGGCCGGCGATTTCCGTTGCCCGCAGTGCACGGTGAAAGTGACCGTGGACGACGGCAAGCCGGTGTCGATGGCCGCGTGGCGCCCGAAGACCGATGAAGCCATCGCCCTGTTCATCACCGATCAGAAGGCGCTGTGGAAGCTGGCGCGCAAGGGCAAATCGATCAGCATCGAGTTCCCGGTCAAGGCCGGTGGCACCCGCACCGCTGTGTTCGAAACCGGTGGCGTCGACGCCAGCCGCATGCCGCAGTGGTGGCAGTAAGGGTTGCGGCGGGCAGCGCAGTGCACGCGTTGTCCGCGATCCGGCACTGGGTGTTCGACCTGGATGGCACGCTGACCGTCGCCGTGCATGATTTCGCCGCGATCCGCCGCGCGCTGAAGATTGCCGCCGAGGAAGACATCCTTGACCATATTGCGGCCTTGCCGGACGCACCGGCGCAGGCCAAGCGCGCGTGGCTGCTGGATCATGAGCGCGCGCTGGCCGAGGACGCGCTGCCCGCGCCGGGCGCGGTGAAGCTGCTGCGCGCACTGTCGGCGGCGGGCTGCCGGCTGGGCATCCTGACCCGCAACGATCATGCATTGGCGAAGCTGACGCTGGAGGCGATCGGGGTCGGGGCGTTGTTCGATGACGCCGACATCATCGGCCGCGATGAGGCGGTGCCCAAGCCCTCGCCGGATGGACTGCGGCAGCATCTGCGGCGCTGGGGGACCGGGGCTGAGGAGGCGGTGATGGTCGGCGACCACGCCTATGACCTGGAGTGCGGCCGTGCCGCAGGCACGCACACCGTGCTGGTCAATCTGCCGGAGAACCCATGGCCGGGCCGGGCCGACTGGCATTTCCCCGATTGCCGCGCCTTGTTGGCTGCCTGGCAGGGCGCCTGATGATGTAGAGCCGAGCCCACGCTCGGCTGCTCTCCGGTCAGATCGCGCTGGCGCGCGCAAGCCGAGCATGGCTCGGCTCTACAGGAATCAAACAGTGTGTCGACCAAGGTCGACACCTACCAACAGCATTCCCAGCAGCGCATCGGGTGGAAAGCCCCCTTGTTGTTCAAGGGGGCGCGCCGAAGGCGCGGGGATAAGGTGGAATGCGCGAGCAATTTGGTTACGCGCTAAGCGCGTAGCCAAATTGCTGCTTGAACTGCTCGTTGAACTCATCGAAAGTGAAGCGCTGGTTCTGCGTGCCCGGGTGCTCGACCTTCAGCGCGCCCATCAGGTTGCCCATGCGGCCGATGGTCAGCCAGTCGTAGCCCTTCTGGATGCCGTAGATCAGGCCGGCGCGGAAGGCGTCGCCACAGCCGGTCGGGTCGACCACGCGGCGCTCGTGCGCCGGCGGGATGTCGTAGCTCTTTTCCGGGGTGTGGATGACCGCACCCTTCGGGCCACGGGTGGTGATGTAGGCCTTGACCCGGCTGACGATCTCCTTTTCGTCCCAGCCGGTGCGCTCCTGCAGCAGGTTCGACTCGTAGTCGTTGACCACCACGTAGTCGGCCTGATCGATGAACGCGCGCAGCTCCGGGCCGTTGAACAGCGGCATGGCCTGGCCCGGGTCGAAGATGAACGGGATGCCGTCCTCGTGGAATTCCTGCGCGTTCTGGATCATGCCTTCGCGGCCGTCCGGGCCGACCAGGCCCAGGGTCACGCCCGGCACGCCACGCACGTGGTTCTCGTAGGAACGCATCATCGCGCCCGGGTGGAAGGCGGTGATCTGGTTGTTGTCGTGATCGGTGGTGATGAACGCCTGCGGGGTGAACAGCTCATCGATCACGCGCACGCGCGACAGGTCGATGCCCAGGCCTTCGAAGTACTCGCGGTACGGGCCGAAGTCCGATCCCACCGTGCCCATCGGGATCGGCTGGCCACCTAGCAGGTGCAGGTTGTAGGCGATGTTGCCGGCGCAGCCGCCGAACTCGCGGCGCATGCGTGGGACCAGGAACGACACGTTCAGGATGTGCACCTTGTCCGGCAGGATGTGATTCTTGAACTGGTCCGGGAACACCATGATGGTGTCGAAGGCAAGAGAACCACAGATCAGAGCGGACATCGATGTAAGCCTATGCGGTGAATTTTGGGGTGGGCCGGCCCGGTTCAGCGGGCAAGCAAACGGCGCCCTTGGGCGCCCGACGGCGCAAAGGTTACCCGCTGGTGCCGCTCAGGGCCAGAACCGGGTGAGACCTGATCAGGCCGAAAGCCTGTGAAGACGCGGGTTCAGCTAGTTTTTTCCTTGCTCGGCGGCAGGCGGGTTGCTAGGCTTGTCGGCCTCGATTTCTGCCCATTTTTTCGCCATCCCGCGGCGGGCACGACACCCCTCAGGACTCCTTCCTCAGATGTTCAAGAAACTCCGTGGCATGTTCTCCAACGACCTGTCCATCGACCTGGGCACGGCCAACACCCTCATCTACGTGCGCGGGCAGGGGATCGTACTGAACGAGCCATCGGTCGTGGCCGTGCGCCAGGACCGTGCCATCGGTGGCACCCGCTCGGTGGCAGCCGTAGGCGCCGAAGCCAAGCAGATGCTGGGCCGTACCCCGGGCCACATCACCACCATCCGCCCGATGAAGGACGGCGTCATCGCCGACTTCACCTACACCGAGGCGATGCTCAAGCACTTCATCAAGAAGGTGCACAAGTCGCGCGTGCTGCGCCCGAGCCCGCGCGTGCTGGTCTGCGTGCCGGCCGGTTCGACCCAGGTCGAGCGCCGCGCGATCAAGGAATCGGCCGAGGAAGCCGGTGCCCGTGACGTGTTCCTGATCGAAGAGCCGATGGCCGCCGCGATCGGCGCCGGCATGCCGGTCACCGAAGCCCGTGGCTCGATGGTCATCGACATCGGCGGCGGCACCACCGAAGTGGCGGTGATCTCGCTCAACGGCATCGTCTATTCGGCCTCGGTCCGCATCGGCGGCGACCGCTTCGACGAGTCCATCACCAACTACGTGCGCCGCAACCACGGCATGCTGATCGGTGAAGCCACCGCCGAGCGCATCAAGGTCGAGCTGGGCTGCGCCTACCCGCAGGCGGAAGTGATCGAGATGGAAATCTCCGGCCGCAACCTCGCCGAGGGCGTGCCGAAGATGATCAAGATCAGCTCCAACGAGGTACTTGAGGCCCTGCACGAACCGCTGTCGGGCATCGTCAGCGCGGTGAAGCTGGCGCTGGAGCAGACCCCGCCGGAACTTTGCGCCGACGTCGCCGAGCGCGGCATCGTGCTGACCGGTGGCGGCGCCCTGCTGCGCGACCTGGACCGCCTGATCTCCGAGGAAACCGGCCTGCACGTGCAGGTGGCCGACGATCCGCTGACCTGCGTGGCCCGGGGCGGCGGTCGTGCGCTGGAGCTGGTGGACATGCACGGCAACGAGTTCTTTGC